>JAOKFZ010000026.1 GCA_028247315.1 Bacteroidia bacterium
GCTGCTTTGTGCCGCTTACCAAGGCCGGTAGATTTGCCCGTTTTACTACTGCGTCTTCTTCCTTATAGATACTGTGTATTTTTACCATTTCACCTATACTTCGGCGTATTTTCCAGAGCTTTTCCTTTTGTTCTGCTGTGTCGGCAAATTGCACCTCTACCACATTATTGGCCTCCAGTACTTCGTTTATCCCTTCACAATCGGTGAAGAGCTGCTCCATATCATTCCCATCTACTTCTATGAGCAAGTAAGCCTTTATTTCTTGTTCCTGAGCAGAAGTGTCAGGAGATAGACCACTGTGTTTTTCTACATACATTACCGCACTTCTCTCCATCAGCTCCAGTGCACTTGGGCTCATTCCGTTGATGAAAATCTGTGGAACAGCTTTGCATGCGTCATCAATACTCTTGAACTTGGCGAGCATCAACAAATCATGTTTGGGTAACGGCAAGAGCTTAAATACAATTTTGGTAACTACGCCTAGCGTTCCTTCGCTGCCTATAATAAGTTGGGTAAGGTTGTATCCCGTGCTATTCTTCAATGTATTTGCACCCGTCCATAGTATTTCACCCGTAGGCAAGACCACTTGTAGGTTGAGTACATAGTCCTTCGTTGTTCCATACTTGAGTGCTTTTGGGCCGCCACTGCTATGAGCAATATTGCCGCCAAGAAAACAACTGCCCTTACTCGCCGGATCTGGCGGGTAAAATAGACCGCGTTTCTTTAAGGCTTGTTGAAATGCCTCATTAATAACACCACTCTCTACCGTAGCTTGAAAGTTAGCCTCGTCTATATCTATAATTCGATTAAATTTCTCCATAGATAAGGAGATTCCACCGTTCACAGGGAGGCTGCCTCCACTAAGGCCAGTACCCGCACCACGCGGTGTTACAGGGATTTTATACTCAGTACAAAATTTCAGTATGGCAGATACTTCTTCTACCGTATTTGGCTTTACAACTATGTCTGGCAGGTGCACCAAGTCTTCGGTATAATCGGAAGCGTAGTTTTCTAGAACCTTGGCATCTACAAAAAGGATGTCTTCAGCTACGATTGTTTTGAGATTTTCTATCCAATTCATTTTAGAAATTGCGTTATTATTGAAGCAAATTTATTCTAAGAATGAGAAACATACTTTTATTAGCACTCGTTAGCTGTACACTATTTACTTACAGCCAGCAACGAAACATTGAACTTACCGATATATGGGCGAGCGGTACGTTCTACCCCAAAACTATTGGTGGGTTTGTAAACATGAATGATGGGAAGACCTATTGCGTGCAAGAGCAAAATACCGAAGAGTATGATGTCATCAATCAGTACGACTATATTAGTGGTAAACTTGTCAAAGAGATTGTAAGTGCAGCCGATGTATTTCGAGGTAAAAAAATAGGATTTACTTCCTACACCTTCAATGCAGATCAAAGTATTGTATTGCTGTATTATAATTCTGCATCTATCTACCGCAACAGCAGCCGAGGGGACTTTGTAGTGATTGATTTAATAGGTAATATTCAACTCGGAAATGGGGAGCAAGTTCGTTATCCTACGATGAATCCTGCTGGTGATAAGGTAGCATATGTGAAGGGAAATAATCTGTATGTACTCAACTTAACAGAGGGTAAAACCAAACAAATAACCAAAGATGGTGAGTATAATGCGATCATAAATGGTGCGGTAGACTGGGTGTACGAGGAGGAATTTGCAATGAGCAGAGGCTTTGAGTGGAATGCTGATGGTACTAAGTTGGCATTTTACAGATTTGATGAAAGTGCTGTAAAGCAGTGGCAAATGACTACCTACGGTGAATTGTATCCGGATCATTACAAATTCAAATATCCCAAAGCAGGTGAAGCCAATAGTATTGTAGATGTATACATAGCCGATGCTGCCAAAGGCAAATGCCATAAATTAGAGCTTGGTAGTGAGAATGACCAATACTTGCCACGTATCAAATGGACCAAAGACCCCAATGTGCTTTCAGTACAGCGTCTGAATAGACTACAAAACAAGTGGGAATTGTTAATGGTAACCGGTACCGCTGTAGAGCTTGCAGTAGAAGAGAAAAGTAAATACTATGTAGAAATCACAGACGAAGTGTATTTTCTGGATGATGGCATGCACATGATTGTAAGCAGCGAGTCTAGTGGGTATAAGCACCTGTACTTTCATAAGGTAGATGGCCCACAAATTTATCAAATAACCAAAGGCGACTGGGAAGTAGCCAGTGTGTTAGGTATAGACAACCCCAATGAAACTATCTATTTCACAAGCACAGAAGTGGAGTCTACAGAACGTCACATTTACAGTATAGATTTTCAAGGTAAAAATAAAAAGAGGTTGACAACAGAGACGGGATGGCATACGGCACAGTTTAGCAAGGATTTTTCGCTTGTTTTGCACAGCTTTACTACTGCTACTAGTCCTCATGTGTATACCATAAAGAATAATGTGTGGGAGACCCAACGTGTTGTAGAAGATAACCGAGCATTTATAAAGCGTAACGCAGCATTTACTCAAGGTGAAGTAGCCTTTGATAAACTGACCGTAAATGGAACAGAACTCAATTATTGGATGATAAAGCCAGTAGGATTTGTAGATACGATAAAGTACCCTGTCCTAATGCATGTATATGGCGGACCCGGTTCTCAGACAGTAAAAAATAGCTTTGGATATAGCAATCACTTCTGGCATCAGATGTTGGCCAATAAGCACAATATCATTATTGTATCTGTAGACAATAGAGGTACTGGAGCCAAAGGTGAGGAGTTCAAGAAAATGACGTACAAGCAGTTAGGCAAGTACGAGACCGAAGACCAGATAGGAGCAGCTAAAGAGCTGGCTAAACTGTCGTATATAGATGCAGACCGTATAGGGATATGGGGATGGAGTTACGGTGGCTATATGAGTAGTTTAGCTCTGGCCAAAGGAAATGATGTATTCAAAATGGCCATAGCCATAGCACCGGTTAGTAATTGGAGATTTTATGATAACATCTACACCGAGCGATATATGGCGTTACCCAAAGACAATGCAGAGGGGTATGACAATAACTCACCTATCAATTTTGTGAAAGACATCAAAGGCAAATACTTGATAGTACACGGCACAGGAGACGATAATGTGCATTTTCAGAATAGCGTTATGATGGTAGATGAGCTAATTAAAAATAATATCCCGTTTGACTCAGAGTATTATCCCAACAAAAATCACGGTATATACGGTGGTTACACCCGATTGCACTTATATACTAAAATGACAAATTTCATTTTAGAAAACCTGTAAGTCCTTAGAATTCAATTATAAAATATATTTTTACCGAAATTAAAATAAAACATATGTCAAATACTGCAGTTAGTCAAAAAGAGTTATTCGGCCATCCCATCGGGCTCTTTGTGTTGTTTTTCACCGAGATGTGGGAGAGGTTCTCTTACTATGGAATGAGAGCTATTCTAGTACTTTATTTAGTAACGGAAGTTGCAGATAAAAACCCAGGTTTAGGTTGGACCAATGGCGATGCACTTTCGCTTTACGGTACATATACTATGATGGTATATGTTATGTCTATACCTGGTGGTATACTAGCAGATAAGTTGCTAGGGCAGCGAAAGTCTGTCATGTTAGGGTGCATCTTGTTAGTGGCTGGTCACGGTATTTTGGCGGTAGAAGAAATGTGGGCGTTTTATAGCGGCCTCGTACTTATTGTCATGGGTGTTGGTATGCTAAAACCAAATATATCTACTATGGTAGGTGGTCTTTACAAGCAAGGAGATATTAGAAGAGACAAAGGGTTTACGATTTTTTATATCGGTATTAACTTGGGTGCATTTCTATCCAGTTTAATCGTTGGTTACGTTGGTGAAGTTCACGGCTGGCACTACGGTTTTGGTCTTGCAGGTATCGGTATGTTACTTGGTCTTGCAGTCTATATGTATGGTCAAAAACACTTGGCACATGTCGGTAATTTCATCGGAACATCTAAAAGTGAAGAAGAAAGAGAGGCAGCTAATCGACCGTTAACTAAAATAGAAAAAGATAGAATTGGGGTATTATTTATATCCTTCTTACTCGTGATTGTTTTCTGGGGAGCATTTGAACAAGCAGGTGGGTTGATGAGTATATATACGGCAGACAACACAGATAGATTGTTATTTGGCTTTGAAATACCAGCTTCCGTTTTTCAATCTATTAATGCTATGTTTATTATCTTCTTTGGTACTTCGATTGCTTTGTTTTGGGCAAATAGAAAATTAAAAGGGAAGATTTCTAGTTCTCTATTTAAGATGATTGTTGGGCTAATAATAATGGGAGCAGGATTCTTCTTCATGACAGGAGCTACTATTCAATTTGAGGATACTGGGTCATCTGCAATGTACTGGTTGGTCTTGGCTTATTTGTTTCATACAATAGGTGAGCTTTGTCTATCCCCTGTAGCATTATCGTTTATTACAAAACTTGCTCCGCTGAAGTATGCTTCTATAATGATGGGAGTTTATTTCGCAATGACAGGATTTGGTAGTAAGCTAGCAGGTTTATTAGGAGAGTGGTCAGAAAGTCTTGGTGAGTTTAAGATATTTACAGGAATAGCAGTATTCTGTGTACTCTTTGGTATACTAATGCTTGCGTTCAGAAAACAACTCGAGAAGCTCACACACGGTGTGGAAGATAGAGAAGGAATAACTGTAGAAGAAGCAGAAGGTTTTGAAATTGCAGATATTGGTAACGTAGAATAAGAATAACCATGTCAGATATTAAAACGTACAGATTTGAAGGTTCTGAGATGAACCGCAAGTTACTATTGGGTCACCCAAGTGGTCTGTTTATACTCTTCTTCACAGAGATGTGGGAGCGTTTCTCTTACTACGGCATGAGAGCACTACTGGTATTGTTCCTTACCTCTAGTCTCATGGACGGTGGATGGGCTTGGAGCAGAGAGGAAGCTCTTGGTCTCTACGGCACGTATACTATGCTGGTTTATTTTACACCCATCATAGGTGGCCTTTTAGCAGATAAATTATTGGGTTACCGATGGGCAGTAGCTCTAGGTGCTTTGATTATGACACTTGGTCACGCATCTATGGCTCTAGACACTCCCTGGGGCTTATATGCAGGCATTGGACTATTGGTAGCTGGTAACGGCTTGTTTAAGCCGAATATCACATCCATCATTAATGGAGTATATAAGAATGCTCAGGACAAAAAAGACGGTGCGTTCACTATATTCTACATGGGTGTAAATGCTGGGGCTTTTCTCGGAATAATGCTATGTGGATATGTAGGAGAAACACAAGGATGGCACTGGGGCTTTGGTCTTGCGGGCGTATTTATGTTTTTTGGTATGTTGCAGTTCTGGTTTTCTCAAGGCATTTTTGGTGGTATAGGTCTTGGACCAAAAGCTTCTGCAGCGTTTGATATCTCAGATGCAGTTGAAGAAATAGGCGGAGGAGATGATGACACCAAATATGATATACAAACAGAAGAAATTGTTACTCCATCTGTACAGCGAGATAGATATATCGTAGTCGGAATACTTGCTATATTTACCATTTTCTTTTGGGCTTGTTTTGAGCAAGCGGGGGGCTCTATGACCATTTTTGCTAAGGATTATACCAACAGAGTGTTGGAAGGCTCTGCGGCGAATACGTTCAGAATATTCAATACCCTTTTGACTATAGTACCTCTCGTGATTATTACATACGTACTCTTCAAACTATTCAAGATTACATTTAAGAAATACTTTGCATCCAATTTGTTTTTAGGGACATCATTTGCCATCATTTGGGCTATTGTGATATGGATGCTCCTTAAGCAATGGGATGCAGAGAAACCAGAGATACCTGCATCTTGGTTCGGTATACTCAACTCATTCTTTATTATAGCTTTTGCTCCATTAGTAGCAAAGGTTTGGGAAAGTAGATTTAATCCACCAGCACCTGTTAAGTTTGGTCTTGGTTTGGTGTTACTCGGTTTAGGTTTTGGTGTATTGGCTTATGGCTCTGCGGGTATACCGCAAGGTGCACAGACAGCGTCAGTCAGCATAATCTGGCTAATATTTGCATACCTACTTCATACTCTTGGAGAGTTAAGTCTTTCACCTGTGGGTCTTTCTTATGTGTCTAAACTGGTTCCAGCTAAGGTTATTGGAATGATGTTCGGTCTTTGGTATATAGCAGTAGGTTTGGGCAACAAAGCAGCAGGTGCTATTGGTGGTCAGATAGATCAAATAGTGGAAAGCCACAGTATGAGTTACTTCTTTATGATATTTACGCTTATCCCAATAGGTGCAGGAGTATTGCTTATGCTTCTTACTCCAGTCCTCAAAAAACTAATGCACGGTGTTAAATAATAGAAAATAATAATAAGTTGTAAGTCCATCCACCTTTGGCGGATGGACTTTTTTGAGTTAAGAGAAGATGGAAGATAAGCAGGTTTGGAAAGTGGTATACGTGTCGAGTAGGCAAGAAAAGAAAGTAGCCTTGCGACTTGAGAAAGAAGGAATACAATCCTTCTTGCCACTCTACAAAAAGCTAAGCCAGTGGAGTGATCGTAAAAAGTGGGTGGAAGTGCCTCTTTTCAACGGCTATCTGTTTGTAAGGCCTACTCTGTTGAACAGAGATAAAGTATTGCAATCTCATGGAGTCGTAGCCTTTGTAAGGTACAATAATGATGATGCCATCGTTCAAGATGAAGAGATTGAAATCATGAAAAACGTGATGACATCGGGATATACACTAGAGACTATTAATACACCAGAAGACTTTGAAGTAGGAGAACGCGTAACGGTGTCAGTAGGCCCGCTTAAGGGGCATAAAGTGGACATATTGCGTCAAAATAATCAAGAGAACTTCTTAGTGTCCTTTGATACCCTAGGTCAAAGTATTAAAATAGAATTACCCTTTCATGCTTTTGAGAAGGACAAGTAAGCAAAAGATGTGGGTTATTTAGGCTTTTGAGATAGTGAAACTCCATTTTTATTAAGAACTTTGCACCTTAATAAATTATTGAAACATTGAATTTATCGGATAAAAAAATAGGCATTATTGGACTCGGATATGTTGGGTTACCGCTTGCCGTAGAGTTTGGTAAGAAATACAATACAGTTGGTTTTGATATTAATCAGGCTAGAGTTGATGAGTTAAATAAGGGTGAGGATTCTACCCTTGAAGTTGAGCCTGAATACCTAAAATTATCTGATAAATTAGTATTTACAACGAACTTGGACGATGTCAAGGATTGTTCCATATACATTGTTACTGTTCCTACACCCATAGATCAGAATAAGAGACCCGATTTGTCTCCATTAGAGAAGTCAAGTGCCGCAATAGGTAGTGTTTTAAAACCTGGAGATATAGTTATATATGAATCCACTGTTTTTCCTGGATGTACTGAAGAGGTATGTGTACCCTTATTAGAGTCCACTAGTGGATTAGTATACAATCAAGGTTTTTATTGCGGATACTCTCCAGAGAGAATTAATCCAGGAGATAAGGTCCATACGGTAACCAAAATTATGAAGGTTACAAGTGGAAGTACACCAGAGGTATCCGTTATTGTTGATGAGCTGTATAAGTCCATAATAACAGCAGGAACATTTAGAGCATCTTCTATTAAAGTTGCAGAAGCATCTAAGGTTATTGAAAATTGTCAGAGAGATTTGAATATTTCATTTGTAAACGAACTAGCTCTTATTTTTGATAGAGTAGGCATAGATACACTTGAAGTACTTGAAGCAGCTGGGTCAAAATGGAATTTTTTACCTTTTCGACCGGGATTGGTTGGAGGGCACTGTATCTCAGTAGATCCATACTATCTCACACACAAGGCTCAGCAGCTCGGGTATTATCCTGAGGTGATCCTTTCGGGGAGAAGAATAAATGAGAATATGGGTGCTCACGTAGCCAAGAAAGTAGTGAAAATGCTCATTCAAAATGGCCACATGATAAAGGGAGCCTCAATACTTATATTGGGTATTACATTTAAGGAAAATTGCCCTGATATTCGTAATTCTGGAGTTGTAGATATCATAAATGAATTCGAAGAATTTGGAACCAGTGTTGAGGTGCATGATCCATGGGTCCTCAAAGACGAGGTCAAAAATGAATATGGTATTTCTGTGATTGATAATGTAAAAAATAATTATGCTGCAATAGTGCACGCGGTTTCTCACGATCAATTCAAAGAACTTGACCTAAGGTCCATGCTGTCAGATGGCGGTATTATTTATGATGTAAAATCATCCTTACCGAAAGAACTTGTAGACGAAAGATTGTAATAATATCCGATTATTGAGTAATTTTGTTACTCGGAATAGAGAATGCTAGAGACCCTGATATCTTCCAAAACTAGGATTAAGTTACTGTTAAAATTTTTTTTAAACAGTAACAATAGTTCGTATCTCAGAGGTTTAGAGTCAGAATTTGGCGATTCAACAAATGCTATTCGATTAGAATTAAATAAGTTAGAAACGGCAGGGCTCTTAAAGTCCAATCAGGAAGGGAATAAAAAATATTTCAGAGCCAATACCAAGCATCCATTATACGGAGATATTAATAACATACTGCTCAAATTTACCGGGTTAGATAAAATAGTTGAAAGAGTTGTTGAGGAAGTAGGAGATTTAGAACTTGTGCTAGTTGTAGGTCAATTAGCAAAAGGATTATCCAGTGAGGTAATTGATTTAATCTTAGTGGGAAATATTGACAGAGAATATGCTTTTGAACTTGTTCAAAAAGCAGAAGTTAAACTGAATAAAAAAATTAAGTATCTGTGTTATACACCTGCAGAATTTAAGCTCGTGAAAGCAGATACCTATATGCACGAGCATCTGCTACTTTGGAGTAAGTAGTAAATGCTTTTTTTGTAATTTTTGCCAAATTAGTCATTGTGACTGAGGTGGCGGAGCTTTATCTAAACCACAACGAGTGAGTCAAACATCCAAATATGATTACCTGATAGTAGGATCTGGACTGTTTGGTAGTGTATTTGCTCATGAGGCAGCGAAGAGCGGTAAGACTTGCCTGGTGATTGAAAAAAGAGATCATGTAGGAGGTAATATCTATTGTGAAGAGATAGAAGGAATTCATACGCACAAGTATGGCCCACATATATTTCATACCAATGACAAAGGTGTTTGGGACTATGTTAATTCATTTGTGCCATTTAATAGCTTTATCAATAGTCCTGTGGCCAATTTTAAAGGAAAAAGATATAACCTCCCGTTTAATATGAACACTTTTAGTCAACTTTGGAATGTGAAGACATCGGAAGAGGCACAAGAAATGGTAGCTTCTCAAAAACTGAAGCTGGATAGAAGAGCTGCTAATTTAGAAGAGCAAGCACTATCTACGGTAGGATCAGATATCTACGAGAAGTTGATCAAAGGATATACAGAAAAGCAATGGGGTCGAGATTGTAAAGATTTGCCTGCAAGCATCATCAGACGTGTACCGCTAAGATATACCTATGACAATAATTATTACAATGATCGCTATCAAGGTATCCCAATTGGGGGATATAATAAGTTGATTGATGGACTATTAGAAGGCCTTGAAGTGAGAACCAATGTAGATTACCTATCAGATAGAAATTACTGGGACAGCATAGCCATAAAAACGATTTATACAGGCAGAATAGATGCATTCTTTAATTATAGTGAAGGGGAGTTGTCCTACCGCAGTATGCGTTGGGAAAATCAAGTTTTGGATATGAAAGACTATCAGTCAAATGCCATCGTAAACTATACAGATGCTGGGACTCCATATACTCGAATCATTGAGCACAAGCATTTTGATTTTGGGACTCAAAAATCTACGGTTATTAGTAAGGAGTTTTCTGCTGAAACGAAGCACGATAATGAACCGCATTATCCCATAAATGATAAAGAAAATCAAGTTATCTATGCTCAGTATGCTGCTAAAGCACAAGCTGAATCAAACATACTATTTGGAGGCAGATTGGCGGAATATAAATACTATGATATGCATCAAGTCATCGCATCATCACTCAGTACTGTCAAAAAAGAAATTCAGAAATAGCGAGATGTTAAATGAACGATATAGTGCAAACGTGAATTGTTTAATAACAAAGTCAATATTGCAGCATAGTCGTACACAATATAAATGTATCACATCGTTAATACGTGCAGATAAATCAACGAACAACACTGCTTCTGCAGGAATTATAATTAATTTAATATGAAGAATATTCTTATAACGGGTGGTGCTGGATTTATCGGATCGCATGTAGTCCGCCTTTTTGTAAATACGTTTACAAAGGACAAAATTTATAACCTCGATGCACTGACGTATGCGGGTAATTTAGAAAATCTGAAGGATATTGAGAACAGTCCCAATTATGAATTTATCCAAGCGGATATTCAAGATTTAGCGTTGCTTCAAACCGTTTTTAAGGAAAAGAATATTACACATGTTGTACACTTGGCAGCAGAAAGTCATGTAGACAGAAGTATTACGGATCCTCTGGCATTTGTCAAAACCAATGTAATAGGTACGGCCAATTTATTGCAGACAGCCAAAGAGTATTGGAAAGATGATTTTTCAGACAATCTCTTTTATCATGTATCTACAGATGAGGTATACGGATCGTTAGGAGATACCGGTTTTTTCTATGAAGATACAGCGTACGATCCTAGAAGCCCGTATTCGGCGAGCAAAGCAAGTAGCGACCACTTTGTAAGAGCATACCACCATACCTATGGTCTACCAATAGTTATTTCAAATTGTTCCAATAATTATGGTCCAAATCATTTTCCAGAGAAATTGATTCCGCTAATGATTAATAATATTATTCATAACAAGCCCTTACCCATTTACGGAGAGGGACTAAATGTTAGAGATTGGTTATATGTCATAGACCATGCAAGAGCTATAGAACGCATATTTAGTGGTGGGAAGTTAGGAGAAACCTATAACATAGGAGGTCATAATGAATGGAGTAACATAGACTTGGTCAATGTTCTTTGTGACGCCATGGATGCAAAACTAAACCGCACCCAAGGCGAATCACGCAAACTTATTACGTATGTGAAGGATAGAGCTGGCCATGACTTACGTTATGCCATTGATGCTACCAAATTAAAAGATGAATTAGGCTGGGAACCAAGCCTCCAGTTTGAGGAAGGTATCAAGAAGACCATAGATTGGTATTTGTCCAATAAATCGTGGTTAGAAAATGTCACAAGTGGAGAGTACACTAGTTATTACACCAATATGTATAAATAATTGAAGTTAGTCATCGATGACATAGATGTAACTTGTGCCATAGAAGCAGCTTATGCTGCAGGTGATGCTATCATGCACGTTTACAATTCTGCAGACTTCGGTATAGAAATTAAATCAGATAAATCTCCGTTAACGATAGCTGACAAAAATGCACACCATCTAATTGTAGACGGCTTAAAACAAACAAACATACCTGTACTGAGTGAAGAAGGGGATGATATTCCCTATGCTACAAGAAGTAAATGGGCCTTGTTTTGGATGGTAGATCCACTAGATGGAACAAAAGAATTTATAAAACGGAACGGTGAGTTTACGGTGAATATCGCTTTGATAAAAAATGGTAAGCCTATTTTTGGGGTGGTTTATTCTCCTGTAAACGAGAAGATGTATTACGGTGGCACTAGCATGAATAAGTCTTATATAGAGACGGCAAGGAAATCACCTGTAGAACTAAAGCAAATAACACCCAAAAGTATAGATTATTTAGGCAACTTAAAGACTGTTCGTGTAGTTACATCTCGGTCTCATCAGACCCATGAAACCTTAAATTTTATTGGTCAATATTTAAATACTGAGTTATTGCCCATGGGGAGTTCTTTGAAGTTTATAGTGCTAGCAGAAGGTGAGGCCGATGTTTATCCGAGATACGCCCCTTGTATGGAATGGGATACTGCAGCTGCACACGCAATATTACAAGGTGTGGGTGCAGATATATATCAGATAGACGAGCATAAAAATGGAACTAACCAGAGGTTAAAATACAATAAGGAAAACTTATTAAATCCAAATTTTATTAGTTACTAAACAATGAAAGATATTCAAATGGTAGACCTTAAGACGCAGTATGAACGTCTTAAACGTAGAATAGACCCTGCCATGGCAGATGTGATTTCTTCCTGTGCTTTTATAAAAGGACCAGCCTTGAAAGAGTTTGAAAGTAATTTATCTGCTTACCTTGGAATAAAGCACGTCATTGGTGTAGCAAATGGTACAGATGCTTTGCAGATCGCACTAATGGCATTGAATTTAAATCCTGGTGATGAGGTGATCGTACCATCATTCACGTATGTTGCCACAGCTGAGGTGATAGGCTTATTAGGTCTGAAACCTGTAATGGTAGATGTCGATATCAATACCTACAATATTGATATTGAAGAGGCTGCAACGCGAATTACGTCAAAGACTAAAGCTATCGTACCTGTTCATTTGTACGGTCAAAGTGCACCTATGGAAGAGATCTTGTTCTTTGCAGCAAAGAATAATCTGTATGTAATAGAGGATAATGCTCAAGCGATCGGCGGAAATTATAAAATGACGGATGGGACAGTAGCCAAAACAGGAACATTAGGAGACATTGGGTGTACTTCATTTTTTCCTAGCAAAAACTTAGGCTGTTTTGGAGATGGGGGTGCTATATTTACACATAATGATGAACTAGCTGCTCAAATCAGAATGATAGCTAACCATGGTCAACCACAGAAATATGTACACAAAGTACTGGGTGTAAATAGTAGATTAGACACACTTCAAGCAGCAGTACTCAATGTTAAGTTGGAGGAGTTAGACGATTTTGCTTTCAGAAGACAAGCGGTAGCGGATAGGTATGATGATGGTTTTAAAACGAATAAACATATTATTTGTCAAAGAAAAGTAGAATATTCTGATCATGTTTACCACCAATACACGGTAAGAATTACGAATGGACAAAGAGATCAGCTACAAGAATACCTGAAATCTAAGAATGTACCCTCAATGATTTACTACCCTATACCTCTTTATGAGCAAGAAGCGTTTGCAAAATACTATAATGGAGAACCCCATGAGGTTACAAAGCAATTGAGCAGAGAGGTAATTTCTTTTCCTATTCATACCGAAATGGAAAGTGAAACCCAAGATTATATTATAAATACTATTAACTTATTTTTTGATAAATAATGAATAAAATAAAATTTGGAGTCATTGGATGCGGTCACATTGGGAAAAGGCATGCATCAATGGTTCAGTTAAACGAAGAGTGTGAATTAGTGGCAGTATGTGATACCAACGACAAGCATTTACTTGGATTGGATGATATGCAAGTACCTTTTTATTCCTCAGCAAAAGAGATGTTAGATAATGAACCGTCTATAGCGATTGTTTGTATCTGTACTCCTAATGGTTACCACTCTGAGCAGGCTAGTCTTGCTTTAGATTATCATAAGCACGTGGTTATCGAGAAGCCTATGGGTTTATCTAAGGCTAACTGTGAAAATTTGATTTTTAAAGCACTAAATGTTTCTAAAAATGTGTTTTGTGTAATGCAGAATAGATACTCACCACCTTCTAAGTGGTTAAAGGAAATGGTAAGCTCGGGAATACTCGGTGACATATACAACGTTCAGGTAAATTGCTATTGGAATAGGGATGATCGCTATTATTTCAAAGAAGGGAAAAAGCATCCTTGGAAGGGTACAAATGACTTAGACGGAGGTACATTATTTACGCAATTTTCTCATTTTATTGACCTGATGTATTGGGTTTTCGGTGATATCACAGATATTCAAGCAAAATTCATGAACCATTCTCATAGGCATTCCATTGAATTTGAAGATACAGGATTAGTTTCGTTTAAATTTGTGAATGGAGGCTTAGGGTGTTTGAATTATTCCACGGCTGTTTGGGATGCTAACTTAGAAAGTAGTATTACGTTAATGGCTGAAAACGGTACCATTAAAGTAGGAGGCCAATACATGAATGAGGTAGAAATTTGTAATGTTAAAGGCTATGAATTTAAAGAATTGCCTCCTAGTAATCCAGCAAATGATTACGGACATTATAAGGGCTCTGCCAACAATCATCCCTATGTTTTTGAAAATGTAGTAGACGTCTTGAAAGGGAGAAAACCAATAGCGACCAATGCGTTGGAAGGGATGAAAGTAGTTGACATCATTGAAAGGATTTATGCATTAAAGTAGAACGATTAAAAGGAAAAGTAATTCAACATTTTTTAATTATCTAAAATATATGAAAGGAATAATATTAGCCGGAGGGTCAGGTACTAGACTTTATCCAATTACAAAGGGCATATCGAAGCAGTTGATGCCGATTTATGATAAGCCGATGATTTATTATCCATTGTCTGTTTTAATGTTGGCCGATATTAATGAAGTCTTGATAATAACCACGCCAGAAGACAACAGTCAATTTCAACGATTGTTGGGAGACGGCAGTCAGATAGGGTGTAAAATCGAATATGCTATTCAGGAAATTCCAAACGGTCTTGCTCAAGCATTTGTTATCGGCGAGAAGTTTATCGGTAATGATTCGGTCGCACTTATTCTAGGCGACAATATTTTTTACAAATCAGGCATGACTAAGTTCCTATCCGAGTGCAAGAATCCTTTAGGAGGTATTGTGTTTGCTTATCAAGTGACAGATCCAGAAAGATATGGAGTAGTGGAGTTTGATGAAGATTTCAAGGCATTAAGTATTGAAGAGAAACCTAATAATCCGAAGTCGGATTACGCTGTACCTGGTCTCTATTTTTATGATAATTCAGTAGTTAAGGTAGCTAAAGAGCTAGCACCTTCTGCTCGAGGAGAGTACGAAATAACAGATGTAAACAGATACTACTTAGCACAAGGTAAGCTGAGTGTAAAGGTGTTCGATAGAGGTACAGCTTGGCTCGATACAGGGACTTTTGATTCGTTGCACGATGCTTCTGAATTTGTACGTGTAATAGAAAAAAGGCAAGGATACAAGGTAGGCTGTATAGAAGAAGTAGCTTACCGGAAAGGATATATGTCTAAGGAACAACTTCTTGTCCTAGCACTGGAGATAGAAAAAAGCGGCTATGGTGTGTATTTAAAACGAATAGCTAAATAGTGGACGGTTTTTTCCTCTTTGTCTAATAATATGGAGCATTAGACCCTGCAGTTTTATGCTCCTAAGAATGGAAGTGCTTATTTTGCAGAACAATAAAATATCGTGAGAAACAATATTCTAAAAACACTAATCGTACTACTTATTTTAACAGTGAGTTCCCTAGTGTACGGTCAATCGTCTTTGTCCACAGAACTGCAAGCTGAGAAGGCTCAGCAGGGGCTGAAAAACAAAGGAATATCTGATGATGAGGTGAAAGCCCGATTATTGGATAAAGGTATAGATCTGGATAATCTAAAGCCGGAGCAGCTGCCTACGCTTGAGGATGAAATAAAGAAAGTAGTTACAGAAATTGAAGCAGAAAAAGATGCACAAAGTGGTACTGCCATTAGCGAATCTACCACTACCATAGAACGAGGGATAGACAGCCTCTTAGCTAAACAAGCGAAGGAGGAGGTAGGTGATAATGCCGCAGAAGTAATAGAGGATATAGAAGATGGAGCAAGCCTTGAGGAGGCGTTGGCCAATGACCTCACGGATAGACTTTCTAAAAAGTATCGAGTAAAAACTGACATTTTTGGTCAACACATCTTTTTTGATAAAAGTATAGATTTATATAGAACTACTTCGAGCTCTACTACGCCCAATAGCTATGTTCTAGATGTTGGAGACAAAATAGCCATCAATATCTTCGGAGCATCACAAGCAGACCTTCTTTATGAAATAGAGGAAGATGGTTTTATTCGACCGACGGGAATGTACAAAGTATATCTCAAGGGGATTACTATTGAAAAAGCTAAGATTTTACTAAGAAACAGATTTAGACAAGGTTTTACCTTTTCTGATGGTCAATTTAATGTAGACCTGCATACTGCTCGAACGATAAATGTAAATCTTTTTGGTGAAGTGAATCAGCCAGGGTCGTACACTATATCTGCCCTCAATACGGCTATCAATGCGATAATAGCAGCAGGTGGTATTACTTCGCAAGCTGGTATAAGAAACATTAGGATCATTAGTAAGGGGCAGGAAAAAGTGCTTGATATTTATGATTTTGTTGCCAATCCCAGAGTCATGTATGATTATTACCTGCAGGACAACGACATTATTTATATATCGAAATGGCAAAAATTAGTAAGAGCAAACGGCAAAGGCTTTAAAACTGAGGGTAGATTTGAGATGCTAGAGAACGAAGGGGTAGATGATCTACTTACTTATACGCAAGGTCTCAATAGTAGAGCATTCACGAACGTGGTGCGATATACCACGTCAGACGGAGAGAAGCAGGTTTTTAAAAACTATACGTTAGACCAATTACGTGATAGTGTAAAGAGCTTTAAAGATGGAGATATTGTTACCATTGGCACTTCTACAATAGCTTATGAAAATTATGTGGCTATTAATGGTGCAGTGCGTCACCCGGGTAAATACGAACTTACAGATAACATGCGTGTCTGTGATGTATTAACACTTGCTTATATCGAAGAGGAAACCTTTTCGGAATTGGCTTACCTTACTAGAAAGAATACAGACGGTACATACAAGCTCATCCGCTTGTACATAGATGAGATTTTAGCGAATCCATCATCTACGAGAAACGTTGAATTGAAAAAAGAAGATGTCATTAGCATTTATGGAAAATCATCTTTTGTGGATACGTACAGATTTAGTGTACAAGGTGCTGTACGTGCACCCAATTCATACTTTTATGATCCAGACGACAATATCACCATCTACGATGCGATAATGATGTCAAAAGGTCTTATGGCAAATGCGACCAACTTTGGTTACGTAATTGGTTCTCCAACAGATAATAACTTAGAAAAAACATATGCTATTATCAATTTGAATGAGATAATGTCTAATCCTGATTCTGATGCTAATCTTAGGTTAAAAGCTCAAGACACAATAGTGATTCCTGCTACCGAGCAGTATCAAGAGCAGTTTAAAGTAAGTATTAGTGGGGCTGTTAATAATCCGGGTGAGTTTGTATATGACTCAACACTTAGTGTAAAACAAATGTTAATTATGGCTGGTGGACTAAAATTAGAAGCAGCTACTAATAAAGTGGATGTTTTTAGACTCAAAATTGCTAATAACGAGCCGACTAAAACGTACGTAACTACTTTGGTTCTTAATAGAGATTTAGAACCATTTGATCAATCTTCACGTCTTATCTTACAGCCTTATGATCACATTGTGGTTCGGAACTCGCCAGAGTTCGAAGTTATACGGTACGTAAATATTAATGGAGAAGTTAGGTACCCAGGCCTTTATGCCATTCTAGATAATAATGAGACCGTCAGTTCGCTAGTGAAAAGAGCAGGTGGTGTTACTTCTGAAGCCAGTCCTGAGGCCTCAACTTTAACAAGATCGCAGGGTAATGTCGGGCTCATCGTTACGCGAGTAGATAAGGCAATTAATGGAAATAATAAGTTTGATTTAGTCATTAAGCAGGGTGATGTAATAGAGATACCTAAGAAAGTTAATGTGGTCAAAATTGACCGTTTTGGTACTAATTCTAATAAAATTATTACCAGTGAAACACGTCAAGTAACGGATACGAGTAATGTATTAAAATTAACGGTGAATTATAGCAGAAGACGTGCTGACTGGTTTATTAATCAATTTGCTGGAGGTTTTGATAGGCAAGTAGCCAATAGACGTAGAACTTTAGTCTTACATCCTAACGGTCAAACCAAGAAGACGTTGAGTCTTGGTATTGTTACTATATACCCGAAGGTGAGAAGGGGGTCAGAAGTAATTCTTGTACCAAGGAAGAAGTATCTTAGATCATTGGATAAAAAAGAAATTGGAGGAAGTTCGAAAGAAAAGTTAACCCTAACTGAAAGACTAGCTACTCTTCAATCCCTTGTCACTATAGTGACAAGTACTGCGACAACGAGTATTACCAGTATTCTATTGATTAAGGAACTAAACAAGTAATTTGGACAGGTATACTCAATGAAAGAAGATCAACACTTGGACGAAAAATATAAATTTAATGATGCAATGGAGCAAGACAGTGAGTTGTCTGTTCCTGAACTGATTGCCATCATCAAAGAATATGTGCGATACCTCTTAAAAAAGAAGTGGTGGATCATGCTATTTTTTGGCATTGTAGTAGCCTTTTCTGTAACCTTTGAGCTGCTCAAAAAACCATTGTATACCGCAAATTATCGATTTTTAGTAACAGAAAATGAAGGCGGTGGTGGTAGTGTATCTGCGATACTGGGTCAGTTTGGTATGATGGGTGTAGACAATGGTGGTAGTGTAAACCAAGGACGTCTATTGCTTATAGGGAAATCTTATCCTATACTATCGCAACTCATTTTAGAAGATGCTTTTTTTGAAGGTGACTCTAATAAGTTAGCTTCACACATTATTCGTACTCAAAACCTAGACACAAGTTGGATAACTATCATTGATGAAGGACCAAGAATCAATAGCCCAATAGACACGACTACTCTAACCTATAATGAGGTAATGAAATCATTGGTAAGCTATATCGTAAAAACTGAGGATCCAGCATTCTTTGATTTATCAATAGATAAAAAAACCAATGTACTTAAGATTGCTTTTTCCAGTAACTCAGCCGAACTCAGTTGGATATTGGCAACACGGCTATACGATTTATTGTCTAACCATTATGTAGAAAAAACTACTGGATCTCAAAAGTATAATTATGAGTTGTTAACCCATAAGAAAGACTCTATCTATGAACTGCTCGTTAGTGCAGAGCAAAATTTTGCAAAAACTACGGATAGATCTAGAGGTTTTGTGTTAGCCCAAGATCGAGTTCCGTCATTAGAGAATAGACGAAAGATAGAGATATATAGTCAAATGTATTCAGAGTTGCTTACAAGGCAGCAAACAGCAGAATTTATGCTATTCACGAGCACACCTATTTTTCAAGTGCTAGACTATCCCTTATTGCCATTAAGCAATAGCAATCAGATTATGCCATTGAATATTATAATCTTTGGTATAGTTGGATTCATATTTTTTTCACTTGTATTTATAGCTCTCAAGTTTTTACAAGACAACTTTGGTAAGCACCTTGAATAAAAGGGTGAATGATTCTCAAATATAGAGGGAGCATGCTATTTTTATCTATTAGTTACTTTCTTTTTATAGTTTATGATTTACTTTTCCGAGCAAAGCAAAAAAAAGATTTTCGTATGGTGAAATCATAGTATTACTAAATCTGCACGATTAATTTTAAAAATAGTTTTGATTAGAAATCAATCTAAATCAGCTAAAATAAATAAAAATTGAATAGAAATGACTTAAGCACCATAAAGTGGTCTTATGTACAACAGTTTGCCAGTCAATTATTGGGTTTTGGTATATCTATTGTTCTTGCCAGGCTACTATCACCTACTGATTTTGGTCTTATGGGAATGATCTATATAATATTTTCCATTTCAACTGTTATAATTGACTCTGGTTTAAGTATATCTTTAATGCGTATGAAGAATCCTGCAGAATCAGATTATTCTACGGTATTTTTGGCAAATCTCCTTATTGCTTCCGGTATATATTTACTCGTTTATATTTTAGCTCCATATGTTAGTAGTTTTTATCAAGAAGAAATCTTAACTAATCTAATAAGGTACTTAGGATTATCAATGATAATTGTTGCTACTACATCAATTTATAAAGTTCGCTTCACGAAACTACTACGGTTCAAAACCCTAACCATAATTACTACGTTTTCTACTATTCTTGGTTCAACTATAGGAGTGTATTCTGCTTTGACAGGACAAGGTGTTTGGTCTATTGTGTATATGCAATTAACCATCGTTACAGTAGCAAGTATTTCTTATTTCATCTCCAGCAAGTGGCATCCTAAGTTTGAATTTAGTATTTCGAACTTAAGGAAACATCTATCATTTGGGTATAAGTTATTGATCGTGCAGCTGATGGATACTTTCTTCGGTAATTTTTATAATATTGTGATTGGGAAATACTTTAGCACGCATGTGTTAGGTTTTTTTACCAGAGCAAATACCTTTAACAAAACAATTGTAATGGGTATCTCATCACCCCTAAAGCAGGTTCTTTTGCCCATTTTAAGTAATTATAAGGATGATCAATCTAAGCTGACTGAAATTTATGAAGTTGTTTTATACAGTGTAATTATTGTTATGTCACCCGTGCTCTTGTATTCTGCATTTTTTTCAGAGACAATTTTTATATTTCTATTTACAGATAAATGGATCGAGGCTGCCCCATTTTTTAGTGTGATTTGCATCTCGTTTATTTTCTATCCACTCAATACGTTTGTCTATAATTTTTTAAATCTAAAGGGTAAAAGCAATACCGTTCTTAAAGTGGATATTATTAAAAAAATAGTATTGGTATCTTCCGTAGTTATTGCTCTTATTTATGGTGACATTTTTTATTTGATGTATACTATGTTCATTACTGGACTGGTCGATCTGTTTATTAATTTATATTTAATATCACGCCTGTTTAAAATTAGAATAATAAATCAAGTCATAGTGTTATTTAGAATAGTAATAACACCCTTACTAGCAGTTGTTATTACTTATTTTTTGTCTGTTAGTTATCAATTTATCGAGTTTTCAATTACCGATAGATTAATTCTTAGTCTTGGAATATTCTTATCTCTATTTCTGGTTGGAATACGACTCATTAATTTTGAAATGATAACAAGTTATATTAACACATTTAAACGTTACAAATCAATTTAGATAAATGATTGCTAGCTTAATAAGAAGGTTTTTTTCAAGTATTATTGCGAAAATTTATATTTCTGTAATAAAACCAAGTGTAGATGAATACTATCTAAAAAGCCAAACTAAAAGGTCTAAAATTAAGGATAGTGCTAGACTATTTGGTAGAGGGACAATTTACTTTCCCGAAAACTTATCCATCGCTGAATTTTCGAGAGTTGGAGATAATTATTTCTTTCATTGTGGGGGAGGAATTAGCATCGGACGTAATACAATACTTTCGCGAAATGTGACAATATATTCAGCCAATCATAATTTCATAGACGGTAAACTTCTTCCCTATGATGAGACCTACATTAATAAAAAGGTTACAATAGGAGACAATGTTTGGATAGGTATGGGAGTGTGCATTCTCCCAGGTGTAAGTATTGGTGATGGAGCTATTATCGGAATGGGAGCTATAGTTACTAAAAATGTTGAAGAATGTGATATAGTTGTTGGGAGTGGACAAAGGGTCGTTGGGAAACGAGACATGGAGACCTATAATGAATTGACTGAGAATTTAAAATTTTATGGTAAGTACAATAATGATCTGTAAGTCTATGAAATGTTAGGATTACAAATGAAGAAAAACATAGATTTATCCATAGTAATTCCTTGTTACCAAGGAGAACAGTTTATTCAAAGATGCTTAGATTCTGTATTGAAGATTAAGCAAATAGAATATGAAGTGATCATCATCAATGATGGTTCGACTGATGGTTCTAGTGAGATGTTAGAGCAATATTCTATGCTGAATGAGAATATGAGAATAATTCATCAACTCAATCAAGGTGTTTCTAATGCTCTAAATAATGGTATTCAGAATGCAGAGGGTACGTATATTTTTGTTTTAGCCATTGACGATTGGTGTATACCCAGTACGGTTTTAAACACAGTAATTTTGGCAAAAGAACATGAAACAGATATACTGGGTTTTAAGCTTGCTTATTTTGATGAATCATTTAATCAAACGGGTATTAAATCTAATCATACGTCAGAATTAGATACAGTGTATAGAGGAGAAGTTTTACTTCAGGGGAGCTATACACCATCCTCTATTTGTCCATTTATATTTAGTCGAGACTTATTTGTCTCAAACGGAATCTGGTTTGTTGAAGGTATAACGCAGAATGATGTAGAAATAAGCATTCGATTAATGCTAAAAGCACAAAGAGTCATGTTTGTTCAAGACATTGGTTACTGTTATTATAGACACTCCAATAGCATTACGACATCAAAGTCATATTTGAGACGCAAACAATATATTAAAGATTCAGTTAAGCTTATTCAAGAAATTACAAAGACATTAAACAGCTACTCCATGTCAGATACTACAAATAGAAGTGTCAATATATCTAAAAATTCTGTTGTTTGGAACCTTATACTAAGACTAATAGTTGAAAATGAAGTGTATTTGATTGATAAGAAAGAAATATTAAATAGTTTAACTAAACTTGGTGTTTACCCCGTCACAGGTCCTTTAGCCACAAGATTTCAAAGGATCTCTTCTCTGTTTATGAATCAGAAGTGGTTACTTCTAATGCTTTTAAAGTGCTTAACGATTATACGTCCATATAAGTTGCAAAATTAGCTTATACCTATAGAATATTTATATAAGTTATGATACTCTCCATCATCATACCGTGTTATAATGCCGCAGGGACTATCCATAGGTGCTTAGACTCTATCTTGCAAGCAGACAGCTTTGCGTTGGTTAAAGAAGTAATATGTATTAATGATGGCTCAACAGACGGTACATGGGATACTTTGAGTGTTTATGGTAAAGAATTTGATATCATAAAACTGATTGACAAGAAAAATGAAGGAGTTTCTATAGCCCGGAATATTGGATTGGAGCACGCTAGTGGAGAGTATTTATGGTTAATTGATTCTGATGATTTTATTAGTCCCAGGTCATTTTCAGTATTAGAACAACACTTGAATACAGATATTATTAATTTTGGGTATCGCCAAGAGGACTCCTCAGGAGAATATCAATCTAATTTAGTCAATGTGAAATCAAGTGAGAATGAATCAACTGGATATCAATTTTTGGATAGAAATGATGGTAGGCTCTATCTTTGGAATAATGTTTACAAACGGTCCTTTCTACAAGAACATTCTATTAAGTTTCTAGCTAAATTAATTAGTTTAGAGGACTCATTATTCAATACTGTAGCCTTTGCTAAGGCTAAAAGAGTGAAAATATTATCCAACGAGTTGTATACATATTGCTACAATCAGTCATCCATTTCAAGAATAAAATCGTTAGATCATCTATTAAAACTAGGGCAAAGTTCCATAAATGTACATACCAATATTCTTAGCTTTCGGAATGAACGAGTCAAAAGTTCTCATGAATATAATATCATCCAAAAACGACTAATGCATACGGTACTTGGGTTTTTTTATAGTCTCTTGGTAGAAAAGTATCCTATATATTATGTAAAGGAGATACTAATAACCTATGGCAGATTGGGTTTAGTACCTGTGAAAAGGGAAAACAATGATTTTAAAATTCTGGTGTTTCAACGCATGGTTAATATGCAGTGGCCTTTTCTCCTTTTATGTAGATTGAATAGAATAACTTAATGTTTGTTTACCTCTTACTTTTCTTCCTTGTATCTATTCCAGTATTTCTAAAGGATGCAAAAAAAACTATATTATTGGCCATAGCCGTCATGATTTTGGTAGCTGGTTTTAGAGATATGATTGGTGGGTTCGACGTATACATTTATGGAGAAGTGTTTGAACTTCCTGTTATTCGTATACTATTATTTGATCTTTTTGAATGGGGCTTTAGGCTAACATATGTGTTACTTCGTCAGGTAGCCGAAACCCGAGAAACCATGTTTATGGTTTTCTCTATTTTAGTATTGGGTATCCATAGTTATCAAATAAAGAAGCTTTCCCCTTTAGTAGGACTCTCGTTATTCATCTATTTTGCTAAGTTCTATTTAATGTCGTTTGTTTATTTGCGACAAGGACTAGCCATGGGGATCGTTTGGTTTGCCATTCCACTGTTACAAGATAAAAAGTATACTAAAGCATTACTCATTGTTGCACTAGCATTTTTCTTTCACAAAAGTTCAATTATTTTCCTCCCATTCTTTTTTATATGCAAATACAAATTTTCGAGTATTCAGATTGTGATATTAACAATGCTCCTTTTTATAGTGGTCTTATCTCCTATAGGGTCTTGGTTTACCGTCTATTTAGGTGAATTATCTGGAGAAGATAAAATTGGAAGATATGCAGCAAAATCGTCTGGTATAAATTTCTTTTATTTCATAGAAGTTTTATTCTTCGGTGCAATCATTCTTCGGTACAAATCTCGTTTTTACCAAAACAATAATGTACTTGTCTTAAATGGCTTTCTCGTTTATATCTGGGTTATTCTATTTAGCTTAACCAATGCCACTTTCATACGCTTAGGCTGGTACTATTTTATGTTCTCACCTATTGCTTTAGCATACCTTATTACTTATTTACGTGGCAGCACAGTCAAGATGCTGGGTAAATTATTGTTTTATGTATACTACTCGCTGATATTCTTTCGCCTTTTGTTGGTTTACGATGGGGGTGATTTTATGCCATATAAGGCTACTTTTCAAGATTTTGAAAGAAACGGGAATTGGGAATTTATGGAGTACAGGAACAGAAATGGTTTTTATGATTGACTCTTTATGCATGTAACTATTTTTACACCTACGTACAACAGAGCAGAATTAATGCCTCGCTTGTTTGAGTCATTATCAAAGTTAGACTATTCAGACTTTGAGTGGGTAATTGTAGATGACGGTAGTACAGACCTTACATCTAGCCTAGTGGCTACTTTTCAAGTGCAAGCCACATTTTCTATTCGGTATATCGTACAAACAAATAAAGGCAAGCATATTGCTATCAACAAAGGAGTAGAAGCTGCAAATGGTGAACTTTTCTTTATTGTAGACTCCGATGATACTCTTACCCCGGACGCATTAAGTGTTGTGGTAAATACTTACAATACAGAACTAAAATCTAAAGATATTGGAGGCGTTTCTTTGAGAGGATGCTATGCAGATGGCACGATTGTAGGCAATTCTAACTTTAAACGAGTGGTTTGTAACTCCTTAGATATACGTAATGTGTATGGCGTAACTGGTGACCTTGTAGAGGTTTTTACTACCAAGGTCATGAAAGAGTTTCCTTTCCCAGAGATTGAGAATGAAAAATTTTGTCCTGAGGTGCTCGTGTGGAATAGAATAGCTCAAAAGTATAAGCTCGTGTATGTAAATAATGCTATTTACGTGGTAGAATATCAAAAAGACGGGCTAACAGACCGTATCGTAAAAATTCGTATGACTTCCCCCATAGCTTCTATGCTTACTTACAGCGAGCTGTCTTCGTATACGATACCAATAAAGCAAAAAATAAAAGCAGGAATTAATTTCTGGCGGTTTTCATTTAATTCAAGTATGCCATTTATTGAAAAATTAAAATTAATCGGATGGAGATACTTACCAATATTACCCTTTGGGTTCGTTTATTATGTGTACGATATGTATAAGCACAAATGAAATTAGCCATTATCATAAATAGTCTAGTTACAGGTGGAGCAGAAAAACTAATTGTTGAGACGGCACCTCGAATGGAGGAGTTCGGAGTACAAGTAGATGTAATATTACTAAACGGAACCAGTCATCCGCTTAAAAAGCAATTAGAAAAAAGGTTATCTGGAAAAGTTATCTCTCTTGGCAATAAAAGTGTGTACTCTCCAATGCATATTTTT
>JAOKFZ010000027.1 GCA_028247315.1 Bacteroidia bacterium
TTCTGAAGGTGGGGATTTACCTAAGTCCATAACCACTTCATGGTATCTTTTTTTTAGTCTATTAATTAAGCCTGAGCAAGCTTGCTAACTTAAAGACATAAAAAAACCGCACCTTTCAGTGCGGTTATGTTCTTGTAGAGTCTTTGAGACTATTATCATATCTAGTGTTTGGGATATAATATATATTCAATAGATTGCGTCGATTAATGGTATAACACCACTAACAAAATATCAAACGGAAATAGAAATGAATTTCAAAAATCAAGTGCTAATCTTAATCCTTGTTACAAGTACTTTAAGTCCGATTAATGCACAGACCTGGAACAGGTCATTCTCCGCAGGAGGATATGATGTAAACAAAAAATTCCTAGGCGGATCGGAAGTATTACAGCTAGTAAAACACAAAGGTTTGTTATTCGCTTCAATTGGATACTGGGAAGACGAGAACAACATATGGTACGGTGGTTCCAATAGCAACATAGGTTGGGGGCAAATAAATCGATTAGATAATCCTTTTGGAGATTGGCAAGAAGATTTTTTTCTTGCCGCGAATTATCTTCGTCCTGAAGTTCTTAAACAAATAATCTTCACAAAAGACCAGTTTGGCAATTCGCTATCAGCTCCAGATACAGTTTTGATTTGTGCTGGATATTCACCAAACTATATAACCAGACAAGTAAAGGTTAAGAGTTTTGTAAGAAACGATATAAATGGCAAATGGGGAGAAAGTCAGATTTTTCAAGGAGGCTTCCCCGACGGTGAAAACTACTCTATAAGAGATATTGAAATGTATATAGACCAAGAAACGGGTTTAGAATATGTATTTGCAACTGTTGGAGTCCAAGGTATCTTTAAAGGCAAATATGACCCTTCAAATCCAGGGAAAATTGACTGGATAACAACCGCAGAGTTTGGTCCATTAAGTATAAGATCTTTAGGGATTGAAGTAGCAAATGGGGCCCTCTACTTTTCATCTGGAAGTAGACTCTACAGACGTATTGATGGAGTTTTACCCAACTACGTTACAGATCATGACTTTAGTGACCTTGGCGATAAAATCAATTCTGCTGTAGGTGGAATTAGAGGTCTTACAACTCTTGACAACCCTAGTGATAATAATCAAGCCTTATTATTGATGTGGTGTCCAAACGGTCAGTCTCAAGGAGTAATTTACCGTCTCGAACCAGATGGTGTAGATGGATTTGATCGTATTAATGAAACTCAATTGTCTTCATTAATAGAAAGTTATTTAAAAGGTTCTAATATAAGTTATGTTCTTGGAGCATATAATGAGTTTTACAAGTACATAGACCCAATAAGTAATAACACTACTCACATTGTAGGATTTGAAGCAAATGTATCAGGAGGTGGTCACCCAACTTGGAATAGTTATTACAAGGGAGCCATGTTTGCGAAACGAGATTTAAATGGTCAATACTCGATAGAGGAAATAAATGGAATAATAACTGAAAGTGATGCTGCATTAGTTGCCAGCAGGTGCTACGTTTCCTCACCATTCCAAAGTGAGAAGGCAATCTATTTTGGTGGCTTTGATCCTAATAGATATGTTTCAACAAATAAGGCTTGGGTATTTAAAAAAGACTTTAATCTTATTTCAGTTCAAGAATTAACCAATGAGGAACCGGATTTTATGCTTTTCCCCAACCCTGTTAATAATGTGCTTTATGTTAAAAGTAAAGATCTAATAGGTTACGAATTCCTGATATTAAACCTTTTAGGAGATCTGGTAATGACGGGTAATTTTAAAGACCAAAATGAAACTTTTGATGTTTCTTCACTACCCCCAAATATTTATTTCATCAAAGTTGCAAATAAGATTATGAAATTTATCAAAATATGATTGACACAACAAAAAAGAGTACTTCATCGAACCCAAAACTCGAAATGTATTTATGGAGTACATCCAAGATGTGACGGGTGATTTCGAATAAACAAAAAAGCGGAATAGTGAACTAAAATTCAACTATTCCGCTCTGGTAGAAGCGTTAAAAATCGAACTTACATCCAACGATTCGGAAACTTCAATTCTATCCATAGAACTCCGAGACCAGTTTTACACAAATCATATTGCCCTTAGGTATTTATGCAACTAAAAGCCGAGGGGAATACCTTATACTTATTCTAAAGCCACACAATCCTAATCCTTATCTTTGCACAGCAATGTACAACAATATCATATCGGAAAATCAAGGAGTAGTGCAAATCATTACCATAAACCGCGAAGAAAAGCTAAACGCACTGAATGTGGAACTCATACAGGAAATAGGACAAGAAGTAGCTCGTCTTAATAAGGAGAAGACCGTACGCGGTATTATCATCACTGGAAAAGGTCAAAAAGCCTTTGCTGCCGGTGCAGATATAGCTGAGTTTGCAAACTTTGGCGAGGCCCAAGCAAAAGAAATGAGTGCAAAAGGCGGCGAAGTGTTTACTAGCTTAGAAAAAAGTAAGATACCGGTAATAGCAGCGGTAAATGGCTACGCTCTAGGTGGTGGATGCGAACTTACCATGGCTTGCCACGTACGTATAGCAAGCAATAATGCACTCTTTGGTCAGCCAGAGGTAAACCTAGGCGTACCTCCCGGATATGGTGGAACGCAGCGTCTTGCACAAATAATAGGACGGGGCAGAGCACTGGACATGCTCATCACTGCCAAGTCTATAAACGCTGCTACGGCACTAGACTACGGGCTAGTTACGCAGGTGGTTTCTCCAGAAGAATTGATGCCAACATGTATCACGTATGTAGAGAAACTGGTAGGAAAATCACCTCTCGCCATAGCAGAAGTAATAAAGTGTACCAATGCATTGTATGAAAACATGGACGGTTTGCACTACGAAATAGACAGTTTTGCTAGAAGCTTCGAAACCCCTGATTTCAACGAAGGAACCACCGCATTTATTGAAAAGCGTAAACCGAACTATGGTTAAGGAATCGTATAGGTGCCTTTTATTTTGGCATTCTGTTTGTTCTTAAGGTGCTGAACATTAATTTTGAAACAATAATTAGATAACATAAAATGAAAAATTTAGTCTTACTATCCGCTTTTGTATTTGGGTTTTCGGTAATGGGTTTTGCTCAAACAGAAGATACCAAAGCTAATGTAACCTTAACTTCTACTACTCAATCTAAGATGAGTCTTGAAAAAAAATCGCATGATTTTGGGACTATAGAAGAGGGGGTACAAGCTACCGTTACTTTCACATTTAAGAATACTGGAAACGAGGCACTGGTACTCAATAGCGTAAAAGCGTCTTGTGGATGTACAACGCCAAAATGGACTAGAGAGCCGGTAGCTCCAGGACAGGAAGGTGTAATCACTGCGATATACAACTCTAAAGGTAGACCAGGTAACTTCACAAAAACCGTCACCGTAAAACACAATGGTGAAGGTGGAACTGAATTCCTTACAATTAGAGGTGTAGTAAATAGAGCTGCTCCAGCTGTGACTCCAACAGTTGTAACTCCTGAGCAATAAACAATACTTAAATACCACAAAAGCCCCTTGCGATGCAAGGGGTTTTTTCGTTTAACAAGAAATCTGGAAAGTTTTCATCTATTGATGTGGAGCTCCTTTTTTATGTTGGCACAATATTATTGATCCAGTTCAGCAGATTTGCCAAACCATCCCGTTAGACCTCCTGTGTGTATGGCAAGGATTTTCTCGCCTTTTTTTATGCTGCCATTTACGCAGCATTTTTTAATAGCCAGCATCACCTTACTCGTATAGATGGGGTCTAGTAAAACGCCTGTTTCTCGTGTAAAATCCTGAATAAAACGAATTAATTCTTCGCTTGTTTTGGCGTATCCGCCACAATGGTACTCATCATATATGGTGACACCTTCTATCCCATAATCTTGCTTTATATCATTGGTTATATAGCCATCTCCTTTTAAAACCTGTACTCCGCACACTTCTGAGCTTAGAGCTACTTCTCTTGCATAAGTAACCAAACCGCTAATGGTGGTGCCTGTTCCACATGCAACAAAAATTTTGTTTATGCTTGAGGTGTCCGTCTCCCGCATAATGTCTTGGCAACCTATTGTACCCAACTGTCCTGCTCCGCCCTCAGCGATATGAAGCACTCGCTGAATTACCCCTTCGGTTCTATTGCTGTTCTTATATGCCTCTCGAGATACAAACTGCAGCTCCATGCCATAGAGGGCACACATTTTGAGTACTGGATTCCAGTTTTTGGGTTCTTCCCCACGGATAATTCCCTTACACGGTACTTGTAAAATGGCACAGCTGGCTGCCGTTGCCACTAAATGATTGGAATATGCACCGCCGAAAGTTGTTATGGAATCGTAATCACCTCTCGCATAATGGTCAAATATACCGGAGAGTTTCCTCCACTTATTGCCCGATATAATCGGATGAATAAGGTCGTCTCTTTTTAGATACAGCTCTATTCCTGCGGCTTCACTCCACTGGGTTTTCACCTGTGTTACTGGACTAGGTATAGTTAGGTGGGATAGTATCTCCATATTATTCCTTTTCAGAAAAATGTTCTTTAATAAGTGCCCAAACGATATCTCCTTCATAGCCTTTGTTCATTACAAACTGTGCGGCCTTGTAGTTTTTTTGATACCCCTTAATGGTCTTTAGGCTATTTATCTTTTTCCCCAAGAGACCCTGTAGCACTTCTTCATACTTGTCTCCATCTATTTCTTTCATCCCTTTCTTGATGCAGTAATCCGATACTTTTCGTCTTTTGAGCTCCATTTTTATTTTAACTCTGCCCCATTTTTTGTAAATAAATTTGCCCCGAACAAAGGCCACTGCGAAGCGTTCTTCATTGAGAAGGTCGTGCTGAATCATCTCATAAATGAGCAACTCTACATCATCTGGCGACAACCCGAAAGAATAGAGCTTATCTCTCACTTCTTGGTGACACCTCTCTTGATAGGCACAGTACTTGGCTATCTTGCTTTTGGCTTGACTGGGCGTATATCGTGTTTTGCTGTACTGTGTCACTATGAGGCTGCTAAATTAGTGCACAATAACACTACTTTTGTGATAAGCTTGTACAGATTAGAAACTATAGCAGACATAGTAAACGGAAAACTCCACGGGAATGGAGGTATTCAGATAATCAACATATACACCGATACACGCAGTAGCAGGCAACATGCAGCACTTTTCATTGCTATAAAGACCGCTAAAAACAATGGAAACACCTTTGTTCCACAAGCTATAAATCAAGGTACTTTAGCTGTACTGGTTTCTGACAAACCCAAAATAGACTGCAACTATATTTTGGTAGAAGATACCCTAGAGGCTCTACAGAAACTAGCAAAACACCATCGGAATCAATTCAATATTCCTATACTGGCTATTGCCGGTAGCAATGGTAAAACCATAGTGAAAGAATGGGTAAGCACACTACTCAATGAGGAACACACCGTTTGCAAGAGTCCGAAAAGTTACAACTCGCAGATAGGCGTGCCCTTGTCTTTATGGAAGCTCGGAACAAATCATACTCTAGGTGTATTTGAGGCAGGAATATCTGAATCCAACGAAATGGATAACTTAAGTGAAATGATACAACCAACCATTGGGGTGTTTACTCATCTGGGCGACTCTCACTCTGCCAATTTTGATAGCATAGAAAAAAAACTGCATGAAAAGCTAACACTATTTGCCTATTGTGACACCATAGTATGCTCTACACGCCAACTAGAGGTAATTTCCGCCATCGAGAAACTAAACAAAAAAACGTTCACATGGGGTAGTAATATACTGTGCGACTTGTACATAGTAAAGTCCGTGTCCGGAGAGTATACCCTTACGTACTGTAACCGTAGCTACACCCTAAAACTCAATAATAGCGATAAGGCAACAGTAGAAAACACGTTCACATCTATCGCAACAGCTCTTACGCTGGGTTTAGACATCGAACCATTATTAAAAAGAGTAAATCAGCTGCCCACCATTGATATGCGGCTACAGCAAGTAGAGGGAATACAAGGCAACACCTTAATTTTAGATTATTACAACTCCGATTTTCAGTCTATTGATATCGCATTCGATTTTTTAAAACAACAAAATACGCACGAGAACATAACGGTCATTTTATCTGACATATTAGAAAGTAACCTTGAAGCCTCACAACTGTATAATGACGTAAACACGGCACTTTTAAAGCACAACGTAAGTCAGCTAATTGGTGTCGGAAAAGAAATATCCAATGCTCATGGGGTCTTTGAATTACCGAGTACTTTTTATCCGGATGTAGCTTCTTTTCTTAAAAAGCATTCGCTTTACGAGCTAAAAGACGAATGTATTCTCTTGAAAGGTGCTCGAAAATATGCGTTTGAAAAAATATCAGAAAAGCTACGAAAAAGAACACACCAAACGTGCTTAGAAATAAACCTAAGCAAGATGCAACACAACATCGACACTATTAGACTTAAGGTAGGTAATGATACCAAGATCATGGCTATGATAAAAGCACTGGCCTACGGTAGTGGAGATTTTCAAATTGCAAAGCTTTTAGAAAAAAACAAAATAGACTACTTGGGCGTAGCCTATACAGACGAAGCTACACAGCTCCGTGCTTCTGGTATATCTCTCCCTATAATGGTACTCAATCCCGACCTTACCGACCTTACTCCTTATGTGGAAGACGATATTCAACCCGTGATTTACTCTTTTGCTAGTTTAGCTAAGGTTGCAGCGGCAGACATAGAAATACATCTAGAGTTTGATACGGGAATGAGAAGACTTGGTTTTCAAAGGGAAGATATCCCTCTTTTGGTGTCCAAAATCCGGAATAAACCCAACCTAAAAGTAGCTTCCGTATTTAGTCATTTAGCTGGAGCAGATGATATCACTTTAGATACGTTTAGTACACAACAGGTAACTGATTTTGAACATATCAGCAGTACTATAGAGAGTCAACTGGATATTAAACCGCTGAAACACTTGGCCAATACTGCTGCCATAGAACGACTCCCGTCTGCCTCCTTTGATATGGTGAGAATGGGTATAGGGTTATACGGTATTTCTACATTAGTAGACGATGCTACGCTTAGACCAGTAGGGACCTTCAAATCCTACATTTCACAAATAAAAACAGTGCCTGCCCATGCAGGAATAGGCTACGGACAACATAGCAAAACAGACACAGAAAGGCAGATTGCCATCATAGCGGTAGGCTACGCCGATGGATATTCGCGTAGTTTTAGCCAAGGCAAAGGATCATTCGTGATCAATGAAAAACAAGCACCGATAGTGGGCAATGTCTGTATGGACATGACCATGTGTGATGTAACGAGCATAGTGTGTGAAGAAGGAGACGAAGTGATTATCTTTGGAGAAAATCCGCGTGTATCTGAACTTGCCAAGCAAATAGGGACAATACCGTACGAGATACTAACCAATGTGAGCGAACGAGTAAACAGAGTTTTTTACCAAGAATGACCAAAGAACAACTGATAGCAGGAATAGCGGCTGGCGATACGCGAACGCTCAGCAGAGCCATAACCTTGGCAGAAAGTACGCTTGCAGAAAAACGCAACCTTGCTCTTGAAGTCATCTCATACTTCGGACCACAAAACGATACCTATAGAATAGGAATAACAGGAACTCCCGGTGCTGGCAAAAGCACTTTTATAGAAGCCATAGGAACAAGCCTACTCCAAGATCCCGCACGCAAAATAGCCGTACTGAGCGTAGACCCGAGTAGCGGAAAAACGCACGGCAGCATATTGGGTGACAAAACCCGCATGAACCAGCTGAGTGCTCACAAACGTGCGTACATACGACCTACTGCATCTGGCTCGCAACTGGGTGGACTTGCCAAAAACACACGACTAGCCATGCTGCTTTGCGAAGCAGCTGGATACAATACGATACTGATAGAAAGTGTAGGCGTAGGCCAGGGAGAAACAGAAGTAGCCCAACTTACAGACCTATTTACGCTCGTACTAAACCCTGGCGGAGGTGATGAGTTGCAGGGTATAAAACGGGGTATAATGGAGATGGCAGACATCATCGTAATAAACAAGGCAGATGGCGATTCCGAACGACAAGCGAAGCTCACTGCTAAGGAATACAGTATGGCTCTGCACCTGATGCCCGAGAACGCTAGCCAATGGATTCCGAAGGTACTAACAACCTCGGCCTTGCAGCATAAAGGCATAGATGTCTTTTGGGGAAAGGCATTTGATTTTGAGAAACTAGTAACCTGCAACGATTGGAAAGCCAATCACCGTAAGGAGCAAATGCTCTACTGGGCACGCAAAAGCGTACAAGATTTACTGCTAGCAAAATCGACAGACTACGAAGAGGCTGTAACCAAAGGGTTGGCAGCAGGGAAGTTGCCAGAGGAGGTAGCGAGAGAAGTGGTGAAGTAGCAACAGATAAGGAAACATATAGCACTGAGATAGTGAATGTGCGGTAGTATCCTCATCCTGGTAAGATATATAGATTCAATCCATTTTTGGCTGTAGTAAAACCAATTACTAAAAACCATATTTTTGCAGGAATTTAAAAATCCTTGAAATGATAATTGGTGTCCCAGCAGAAATTAAAAACAATGAGAGCCGCATAGCTCTTACTCCGGGCGGAGCTCTAGAACTTACTAAACGCGGTCATACTGTATACGTACAGAAAGATGGTGGTTTAGGAAGTGGTTTCAATGACCAAATGTATAAAGACGCTGGTGCTCAGATATTGGGTACTATAGAAGAAATATACGCTATTGCCGAAATGATAATGAAGGTGAAGGAGCCCATAGCGTCTGAGTACAAACTCATCAGAAAAGACCAGTTGGTATTCACCTACTTCCACTTCGCAAGTCACAGACCGCTCACCGATGCTATGATAGAAAGTGGTGCAGTATGTCTTGCATACGAAACCGTAGAAGCAGATGATAGAAGCTTACCGCTGCTTATCCCTATGAGTGAAGTTGCCGGCAGAATGGCTGTACAACAGGGTGCTAAATACCTAGAGAAGCCAATAAAAGGCAAAGGAGTATTGCTGGGTGGTGTACCCGGAGTACCTCCAGGCAAAGTACTTATAATCGGTGGCGGTGTAGTAGGTACACAAGCCGCTAAAATGGCTGCAGGTCTTGGAGCTCAAGTCACGATACTTGATGTAAGTCTTACCCGACTAAGATACCTCAACGATGTAATGCCAGCTAACGTGGTAACCCGTTTTAGTAACGAAATGAACATTCGTGACCTTTTGCCACTAATGGATCTTGTTGTGGGTGCTGTACTGATACCAGGAGCCAAGGCTCCAAACTTGATTACTAGAGATATGCTAAAAGACATGTCTCCAGGTACAGTAGTGGTAGATGTAGCTGTAGACCAAGGTGGATGCATAGAAACCTGTAAACCAACAACTCACGAAGACCCAACCTACATTATAGACGATATAGTGCACTACTGCGTAGCAAATATGCCCGGTGCTGTGCCGTATACATCTACTGTGGCACTTACAAACGCTACTCTTCCCTATGCCATACAATTGGCCAACAAAGGATGGAAACAAGCGTGTAGAGACAGTAAAGAACTACGCTACGGACTAAATATAGTAGGCGGAAAAGTGTGTTATAGAGGCGTTTCTGATGCTTTTGGACTTGAATTCACTTCAGAAGACGACATCTTAGCAGAAGCCTAGTCGTACACAACCCTATAATAAAAACCATTCTGTAATGCAGAATGGTTTTTTTATGCTCTCCTTTTAAAAGACCTTTGCTGAATATGAAACTGTTTCATAAAATATACCCAAGTGCAGAAGGCGACTCTGCACCGCACTTATTCATTCTACACGGTATGTTTGGAATGCTCGACAATTGGCACAATATGGCTAAAAAACTGTCAGCACACTTCCATGTAATAACGGTAGATCAACGAAATCATGGGCAAAGCCCGCATAGCGATGAAATGTCTTTTGAGCTTATGGCCAATGACCTTGCAGAGCTTATGGATGACCTAAGTATATCCTCTGCACATATTCTAGGCCACTCCATGGGAGGTAAAACCGTGATGAAATTTGCAGATCTACACCCAGACAAGCTCGAGAGATTAATAGTAGTAGATATTGCTCCCAAAAAGTATAGGCCGGGACATGCTGCCTATTTCAATGCATACCGCACCATCGACTTCTCACAGTGCAACTCCCGCAAAGATGCAGATGCAGCCCTCGCTAAAATTGAAAGTAACGTAGGTGTGCGTCAGTTCCTCCTTAAAAATTTAGATAAAGCAGACAAAGGATACACATTGAAATTGAACTTACCGTCTATAGAAGCTTTTTATCCTGCTATGCTAGATGCGTTGTCATTTCAATGGATTGTAACTACCAATACCCTCTTTTTGTACGGAGAAAAGTCTGGATACATTACAGAGGACGATAAAGCCGTCATAGCAGAGACTTTTACGAAAGCAGATTTTGTAGGCGTGCCAAATACTGGCCATTGGGTACATGCAGAGCAACCTGAGTCATTTTATGACGCAGTGTGGACTTTTTGCCGTAGCTAAAAAAGGTGCTTTTTAGCTATACTTGCTGCATATTACATACGTGAGGCAATCTTTATCTATACTCTTTTTACTCCTTGTCACAACAAGTGCTTGGTCTCAAACTACCATAACAGGGAGAGTGACCGATGCCATTACAGGAGATCCTCTTCCGTACGTAGCTATCCGCGGAGTCCACATTCAATTGGGTGCGGTTACTGATTTTGATGGATACTATACGATAGAAACAAACAAAGAACCCGACAGTCTACTTGCTGCATATATGGGCTATACCACCCTGAAAACTGCGGTGGTGCTCAATGCTGATCAACGTATCGATTTCGCCCTTACCGAGTCTGCAAGCAGTCTTAAGGAGTTTGTCGTAAGACCTGGAGGAATAAACCCTGCAGTAGTCATCATGAAAAGAGCACAGAAACGCAAAAAAAATCATGACCCAGACAAAATAGAATACTTTGAATACGAAAGTTACAATAAAGTACAACTAGCCATAGACAACGTTACCGATAAGTTTAAAAAACGAAAGATATTCAGTGCAATGGAACCACTGTTTGATACGATCAGCAGTTTTAGCGATAGCTCAACTAAAAAAGTGCTGCCTGTTTTTGTGTCGGAAACCATAAGTGACTATTACTACCGTAAGTTTCCCCGCAGAACAAAAGAAAATATTCGTGCCACAAAACTACAAGGTGTAGGTGTGGGAGACGAAAGTTACGTTTCGCAAATACTTGGCTCTACTTTTCAGCAATACAATTTCTACCAAAATAACCTGTACATACTGGATAAGGATTTTATCTCGCCCATGAGCAGTACGGCCAATGCCTACTACTACTTTACGCTAATAGATAGTGTCGAAATAGAGGGCAATTCTTGTTATCAAATACAGGTAGACCCCAAAAACCCCATCGACCTTGTTTTCAGAGGAATGATATGGATAGAAGCCAGTTCCTACGCTATCAAACGACTAAGTCTTGAAATAACCAGTGAAGCAAATCTCAATTTTATAGAAAAACTAAAGATACAACAAGAGTTTGAAGAAGTAGAGCCTTCCTACTGGTTGCCCAACAAAACGCGTGTGCTCATTGACATAGCAGAACTTACCAATAATACCGTTGGAATGATTGGGCTATACTATAACTCCAATAAAAACATCAAAATAAACAATGTACATGAACTTCCATTTTATGAAGAGAACATTAGTGTAGCAGAAAACTCCTTTTCACGCTCGGAGGATTACTGGGATACAGCCCGTCACGAGCGTATCACTGCAGATGACAAGCGGGTATATCAGATGGTAGATTCTCTTAATAACCAACCCTTAGTAAAAACCTACATTGACATCGTAGAAATAGCCGTAGGTGGATACATTCCCAAAGGGAAAATCGAAATAGGCCCGTGGCATTACCTGTTAGGGTATAATAATTTAGAAGGTTTGCGTGCACGATTTGGCTTTAGAACCTCCCCTTCCTTTCACAAGGACTTACAACTTAGAACATACGGTGCTTACGGATTCCACGATCAACAGTTTAAGTATGGTCTTTTTGCAGACTACGTCTTTAGCAGAACCAAATGGGCCAAGGTAGGAGCTTTCGTAAAACGCGATGTAGAACTTATTGGTTTGACAGATGAAGATATAGGAACTAGTGCTCTTTATGATGCATTTGCTTTATTCGGTACCGACCAAATTAATCGCAGTTTTACCAAAAAAATATGGGGGGAAAAAGAACTGGTAAAGGGATATACGCAACGTGTAAACCTTACCCACAAAACCTTTGATTTTGAGCCTGTAGGCAACTTTAATTTTGGGTATTACAGCACACGAGGAGATAGCACTTCAGCAATCCGATCCAATTTTGATATAGCCTCTGTAAACCTAAGAGGTCGCTTCTCTCGCAAAGAACAGTTCATATACCGTCGCACCAGTAGGTATAGTCTTGGCAATCTAAAAGCACCGGTATTGTCTATAGACTATACACACAGTTTTGATAATGTACTCGGCGGTGATTTTCGCTTCGACAAGGTTGGTTTGGAGCTATGGCAATTCAATAGCCTAGGCAATTTTGGCACCTTCCAATACCGCTTGAAAGCTTACAAAACATTTGGCGAGGCACCATATCCTGCACTCTATATTATGCGGGGAAATCAATCTGTGTTCAGCAATGCCTTATCTTACAATCTGATGGATTTCTTTGAATTTGTAGCAGATCAGTACATTTCTATAGATTACGAGCACCAGTTTAATGGACTTATTATGAACAGAGTACCGCTAGCCAAAAAATTAAAATGGAGAAGTTTTGTAAACACCAAAGCTGTATACGGCAGTATAAGTGAAGCCAATAAAGCGTACATGCCGCTGAACGACGCCAACTTTACCAATCCCAGTTTTTTCTCCAACGGAAAACCATACATAGAAATGGGGTATGGTATAGAAAACATTTTTCGCTTTATCCGCGTAGATTTCATACACCGGCTTACCTATCTAGACGGTGATCATCCAAATGCAAGACCTTTTGGTATCAAATTCAACGCAGCATTGCGGTTCTAAAGCCAAATTTGCTCTGACCATCGTTTTGTGCTGATATTTTAAAACTACGCATATCATCTCTAACTAAAGGGGCACACGGAATCAACGCTTATTTTTAAAAAAAGTCTTCATTAGCAGAGCACTCTCCTCTTCTAAAACACCCTCTTTTACATCCATTTTATAACCCGAACACACAAAGTTGGTAAACCCGTGCTTGGGCTCCATACAGCCAATAATCACCTTTTTAATGCGTGCATTTTTTATAGCTCCATAGCACATTACGCAAGGTTCTACAGTGACATACAGCGTACAATCGTTCAAAAACTTGGAGTCTAGGTAGGAGCATGCTGCTGTAATGGCGAGCATCTCTGCATGGGCTGTGGGGTCACTTAATTTTTCTACTTGGTTGTACCCCTTTCCTATAATTTGATTGTTTGCCACAACAATGGCTCCTATCGGTACTTCATCTTCCGCAAAAGCACTCTCTGCTTGTCGCAGTGCTTGTTTCATAAAATACTCAGCTGTTAGTTCCATTGCTCTGTGTTTATCTCTTGGTGTATTGCATTGAAAAGCATCTCGCCAACATACCTCGCTCCTTTGAAGCTGAAATGCGTATAATCTTTCTGAGCCAACCCCTTTTTTACCCAAGCCGCCATACTGTTCTCTCCTCCCATAGCTTCGTACAAGTCCCAAAAACAGCAACCTGACTCCAAAGCAGCTTCTTGCATAGCATTGCGTATGAGGGGTATATTGCTGTACGAAACCATTTTGCCTCCTTTGTTGAGGCTCATATCGCTCGGTCCTATGACTAGAATAGTAATGCCTGGGTATGCAGCCTTTATGCTATTCAATTGCTTTTTTAAGCTGCTTTTGTAATAACCGTAATCTGACCGCACATTGGGCACCACGTTGATCCCATACTGCAGTATTATGGCACAGACATTCATCTCTTTTAGCTGTTTGCCGTATAGGCCAATATCCATTTTACTAAACCCCATAGCCGAACTGCCTCGCATAGCAAAATTGTCTACTGCTACACCCCGATCTCCATCTAAGGCTAAGCCGTATACGGTCGGGAACTTTCCTTTGGTAAATGTTAGCTTCAACTTCTTTTTAGTACGAATATCCCAGGTATTTATTCCTGTTTCGGCGGCTACGGGTAGTGTATAATCGTTGACATAATTATCGCTTTGTACATTGACCACAAAGGGTTCATCGGTACTGTACAGTAGTGTCGCCTTGCGGTGCCTTTTGGCAAGGGAATAGCCTGAAGAGCCTATTCGTATTTGCATATAGGCTAAAGCCTGATTTGTGTCTGTAAATACCGCGTTTCTATTTCCCACAGAATCAGTCTCTTCTATCCACTCTATAAACCTACTGCTAGGTCCACTTATGGTGAATGCAGCAGCACCAATTCCAAGCTGCCTAACTGCTGCCGACCCCCCTTTTACATATATAGCCTGTTTACTAATGTTTTTGGATTCCGAGACAAAGGCACTTCTTCGAGAAGAGGCTGCTGGCTCATTGGGCAACAAGATTCCGGGGCCTTCTCCTCCATAAATCCGCTGCATTTTATTTCTAAAATAATCTGTTATTCGATCGCCTTCTAGTTGAGAATCACCATAGTGCAGTATGCGGACCACCTTGTCTTTACTTTGAGTCTTGACACCATATTTTAGCGTTTGAAGAGCAAAAGGATTATTGGCAGGAAGCTGTAGCCTTCTATATCTTTTTATGGTATCAATGAGTTCTCTGTTTTCTATACTGTCTTTTTTTGACGCTGCAATTGTCTTTATTGCAATTGAGTCCACTGCAGTATCTATTTCTCCTTGAAGTGTAACACCTGCAAGCACATCATCTACGTCTACCTCTACTGCATCACTCTCTCCAATCAACTCATCAAAAGATACAAATTCCAACTTTTGATCGTCTACGATTGTAATACCGTTTGCAGGGAATAACCAGACAATGAGTCCCAATAACACATTCACAGCGAGCAATGCAAAAAGCACTGTTCTTGGGCGTATGCTTCTACTTTCAAGGTATTTGTTCCTATCCAGTTTCATTGCATATTAATTCTTTTTTATGACTGCAACTCCCTGAAGTGTAGCACCGTAATTGGCAGCTTTTGCATTACTCGCAGATCCTACTCGAAATGGCCAAAGAACTCCGCTATTTTTCATAATAACAGGATACTATACTTCCAATATTAAACAGTTCGTTTTCAGCAAATGCTCTCCCCATAAAATGCATTCCAATGCTCAATCCGTTAGACTCCACAGTAGGTACAGATATAGCGGGTAGACCCGCAAGTGGTGCTTGTACGGTGAATATATCTGCCAAGTACATTTTAATGGGATCTTTACTCATATCTCCTCCTATATCGAAAGCCGTAGTAGGCGTAGTAGGGCATAGAAAAAAATCATAGGTCTCTAGTATTTTTTCGCTTTCTTGCTTTATCACTCTACGTACTTTTTGAGCTTTGGCATAGTACGCATCGTACTCACCTGCACTGAGCACAAATGTGCCTGTCATTATTCTACGTTTCACTTCTACACCAAAACCTTCGCTTCGCGATTTTTTGAAAGTAGATTCTATATCTGTCGCTTTTTCGCTTCGCTGACCATAGAGCATTCCACTGTAGCGGGATAGATTACTGCTTGCCTCTGCAGTAGTTAGCACATAATAGCAAGGCACCATATAGTCGAGATACGGAAAACTCTGCTCCTCTATGGTGTGTCCGTCTGCTTTCAGTTTTGCCAATAGGTCTTGGTAGGCTACTCTTACGTCCTCTGCCAAGCCTTCACTTTCCATGGCTTCTTTGGAGTACGCAATTTTATATTTTTTATTTGTATTTGATTCGTAGACTGTTACTGGAACACTGGATGATGTGGCATCATTTTCGTCTACTCCGGCCATTAGCTCTATAAGCAATGCTGCGTCTTCTACGCTTCCAGATATAGGACCTATTTGGTCAAAGCTAGATGCATAAGCAAACAGACCGCTTCGCGATATTCTGCCGTAGGTAGGCTTAATGCCAATAGTACCCGTAAACGATGCTGGTTGACGAATTGAGCCTCCTGTATCTGATCCGAGAGCGGCTAAGCATAAGTCTGCTTGTACAGCTACTGCACTTCCTCCCGAGCTACCGCCAGACACTTTCGTATGATCCGCTGCATTTTTTACTGCTCCGTATGCCGAATTTTCATTGCTCGCTCCCATGGCAAACTCGTCACAATTACACCTTCCTATCACTATAACATCTTCATCTAGAAGGCGTTGCAGTGCTGTTGCGGTATACACCGCTTCGTAGTTTCCGAGTATTTTGGATGATGCAGACACCGTATGGCCTGTATAACAAATGTTGTCTTTGATAGCTAAAAACATGCCAGCCAATTTGCCGGCAGTTCCGTTTTTAAGCTTTTCATCTACGACTGCTGCTTGAGAACGCACTTCATCAGTGAATACTTCAAGCATCGCATTAAGGTGTTTATTTTCCTCGTTTTGATTGAGGTAATAGCCCGCTAAGTCTGCACAAGATATGTTGCCTTGGGTCAGATCAGACTGAATATGATGTAAAGACGTGTACTTCTTTGGGCTCATTGACCTTTACTTGTCCTCTGCTTTTTTCTCCTTTTTAGGAGTCTCATTCATTCCCTCACGTAGGCTTTCGCTTACGTCATTTTTGGCCTTGTTAAACTCTTTTATACCAGAGCCTAAGCCTTTCATCAATTCAGGAATCTTTTTGCCACCAAAAAGTAAGAGGACTGCAAATACAATAAGTACCCATTCCATTCCGCCCATATTTAAAAACAATAACATAGTTTTTTTGTGTTAAAATTACTACTACAAACGTAGTATAAAAACTTGGGATATTGAGATGTACTGCGGAATGATTAACTTCGTCCTATATCAACAATACTATGGCAGTAAGACGACCTTTCAACCTACAAAAATGGATAGACGAACACCGCGATGAGCTAAAGCCACCCGTAGGAAACCGTAACCTGTACAAAGATGCAGGAGATTATATCGTCATGATTGTAGCAGGGCCCAATGCCCGCAAAGACTATCACTACAACGAAACGGAAGAGCTTTTTTATCAACTAGAAGGCGATATTAACGTACGCATACAAGAAGACGGAAAGGCAGTAGATATACCTATTACCGCTGGCGAAATGTTCCTCTTGCCTGCTAATGTACCTCACTCGCCAGTGCGTAGCGAGGGCAGTATAGGTCTAGTTATAGAATGCAAGCGTACCCACGGTGAGCAAGATGGCTTGATGTGGTTTTGCGACCACTGCAACAACAAATTACACGAATACAAATTTCCGCTTACCGATATAGAAAAGGACTTCATTCCACGTTTTCGCAAATTTTATGCTAACGAAGAACTGCGTACATGCGATGCGTGCAGTACAGTAATGGAGACAGATGAGCGATTTGTATAGTACTGTGAAGTTTGCCGTTGATAATACCCGAAACTGAAGACTGCCGAATAGTTTCAGACTTTGTTTACGATTAATATCAAACTATTTACCACTTTGTATAGTTTTGAACCTATGCGAAAGATCCTCTTCTCTCTTCTTGTTTTGGCCGGTGTATCTGCACTAGCTCAAATGCCCAAACAGCTGAACAGTGCAGAGATATACCAAGAACTAAAAAAGCTAAATGTAGTAGGCAATGTGCTCTATCTTGCGGCTCATCCAGATGATGAGAATACCCGTTTTATAAGCTACTGTGCCAATGAAAAACTATATAATACCGCCTACCTTTCGCTCACTAGAGGTGATGGCGGACAGAATTTGATAGGCACTGAAATACGCGAAGAACTTGGAATCATTCGTACACAAGAACTCCTTTCTGCTCGCCGTACGGATGGCGGTACACAATATTTCACCAGAGCCAATGACTTTGGCTACTCCAAAACACCAGAAGAAACCCTAGAAATTTGGGATAAAGAAAAAATACTCGGAGATGTGGTTTGGGTAATCCGCACGTTTAGACCAGACGTAATCGTATGTCGTTTTCCTACTGATGGTGGTGGCGGACACGGTCACCATACCGCTTCGGCCCTATTGGCCAAAGAGGCCTTTGGACTGGCAGGAGACTCGACCAAATATCCAGATCAGCTGAAATATATAGACGTATGGCAGCCAACACGTGTAGTGATCAATACAGGCCGCTGGTGGAATAATAGCATATCTGCCGCCGATCCCGGTGTAGTAACTATAGACATAGGCAAATACAACGCAGTGCTTGGCACAAGCTACAATGAACTCGCAGCTCGTAGCCGCTCGCAGCACAAGAGCCAAGGTTTTGGGTCTACAGGTAAACGTGGCGAGCAGATTGAATACTTTGAGCACCTCGTAGGCACGCCTGCTAATGCAGACCTTTTTGACGGATATGCCAGCGACTGGAGTAGAGTTGAAGGCAGTAAAAATGTGCAGAAAACCATCGATAAGTTGATTAAGGATTATGCCGTTTCGAATCCATCAGCAAGTTTCGGTGAGTTGGTCAAATTGCGTGGTCAACTGTTTGATCTAAATGCGGCGGGAAATCCATTCGTTGCTCAAAAAACAAAAGTCATTGAAAATCTTTTCCTACAAATTAGTGGCACGTACATCGAAGCTGTCGCAAACGAATATTCAGCAGCAGAAGGGGATTCGGTAGAGGTAACTTTTGAATTTGTGGGGAGAAGAGGATACAATCTCAATCTACAATCCATAGAAAATCAAAAACTAAAAATTCAAGAAAATTTTGGGATCTCAAAGCAGCAATTCCAAAAAGTAACTATAGCCATAAAAGACCTTCCCCTCTCACAACCCTATTGGCTCGACAAAGAAGGAACTCTTGGCACCTACAATGTGACCGACCAAAGCTTAATTGGTCTCCCCGAAAACAATCCTGCCATAACTTTCACCGCTACCTACGGATTTAAAAACACCGAGCAAATAGAAATTCCTTTAGTATACAAATGGAATGATCCCGTGAAAGGCGAACTCTATCGTCCGTTTGTGATCGCACCCAAGGTAACGGCCAACGTAAAACAACCTTCCTACCTTTTTTCTTGCGATAAAGAGCAACTGGTAGAAATCACCTTAAAAAGTCATTCAGACAATCAAAAAGGTTTTATAACCATAGCATCTAAAAACGGTTGGGAAATCAACTACAACGGTCAATACAATTTAGCCAAAAAAGGAGATGAAGTGAAGATTTTGGCAATCGTAAAACCCAAAGAAAATCCAATGAACGGACCCATTGAGATTACCATAAACGGCAAAAATGCTCAAGCTATAAACACGATCACATACGATCACATACCTACCCAAGTATGGTTTCCGAAGAGTGAAATAAACCTCGTATACATAGACGTAAAAACAAAGAGTAAAAAAATAGGCTACATAACGGGTGCAGGAGACCTTGTACCTGACGCATTGCTAAACATAGGCTACGAAGTAGACCTGCTTACTGAAGCAGATTTAGAACAAGAAAACCTCCGACAATACGATGCTATACTTACAGGAATTCGCTTTTTCAATGTAAACGAACGCTCACCGTATATGGCTCCTAAGCTAATGGAATATGTAAACCAAGGCGGAAATCTCATCGTCCAATACAACACACGTCACCGTATGAAAACGCAAAACTTTGGGCCATACCCCATTACTCTTTCACGCAATAGAGTGACCGAAGAAGATGCTGAAGTAACCTTCTTAGATGCGGACCATCCTGTGCTCAATGCACCCAATAAACTTACTCCCGTAGACTTTGATAATTGGGTGCAAGAACGTGGGCTTTATTTCCCAAACGAATGGGACAAGAAATATACACCTCTCCTTTCTTGGCATGACAAAAATGAACCTGCTAGAGACGGATCGCTGCTGGTCGCCAAATACGGAAAGGGACATTATACCTATACCGGCATCTCATTTTTTAGAGAATTGCCAGCAGGTGTACCAGGAGCATACAGGCTCCTCGTTAATCTTATCGAAATGGACTATGAGTAATCAAGATAAACCGCCTGTTTTTAGCTCTTGGACGGGCTGGTATGTGCTGCTTATAGCCACATTGTCCGTCTTAATTTTCTTGTTCTATCTATTCACACAGCATTTTTCATGAGCGTTATAGATTGGGTCATACTTGTAGGAACGCTACTATTTATAGTACTATACGGTACCTGGAAGTCGCGTGGTAACAAAGACCTAAAAGGCTACCTCAAAGGAAACAACGATGCCAAGTGGTGGGGAATAGGCATTAGTATTATGGCAACTCAAGCCAGTGCTATCACCTTTTTGTCTACTCCCGGACAAGCCTATACGGATGGAATGCGTTTCATCCAGTTTTACTTTGGTCTTCCGATAGCCATGATTATTCTCTCGGTCACTTTCGTGCCGATTTACTATAAGCTAAAAGTATACACCGCCTACCAGTTTCTGGAAGAACGCTTTGACCTGAAAACACGAACACTTGCAGCACTCCTTTTTCTCGTACAGCGGGGTTTGGCAGCAGGTATTACCATCTATGCTCCAGCCATTATTCTCTCTACCTTGCTCGGCTGGAACTTGACGCTTACCAATATTTTTATTGGTGTTCTAGTTATCATATACACCGTATCCGGTGGAACAAAAGCAGTAACTCAGACCCAAAAACAGCAAATGGCTGTAATGATGGGAGGAATGGTGTTGGCCGGTATTATGGTCATCCAACTACTCCCCGAACGCATTGGTTTTATAGACGCTCTACACGTTGCAGGCAAAATGGGTAGACTCAATGTTGTCAACTTTGATTTTGACCTCAGCGATAGATATAATTTCTGGTCAGGAATTACCGCAGCCCTGTTTTTATTTATGTCTTACTTTGGTACAGACCAAAGCCAAGTGCAACGCTACTTAACCGGTAAGTCACTTGCCGAGAGCAGACTCGGCCTCATCATGAATGGCCTTCTCAAGGTACCTATGCAGTTTGTGATACTCTTTATTGGGGTGATGGTTTTTGTGTTTTATCAGTTTGTGCAACCGCCAGTTTTTTTCAACAAAGTAGCCAAAGAGCAAGTGGAACAGTCCGTATACGCTCCTCAACTACACGAGTTAGAAGGAGAATATACCGCCCTCTTTGAGCAAAAACAAGAACAACTCTACACCATGGTAGATGGAGTGCGTGCCCAAGACGGGGCAAAAACAATAACGGCTAAAAATCAAGCACTCGCACTGCAATCAGAGTCTGAAGCAGTACGTGTAGAAGTAAAGGAACTTGTAAAAACAGTAAATCCTGATGCTGAGACCAATGACAAAGACTACATTTTTATGTCCTTTGTTATGGACCACTTGCCTGTAGGAATGATCGGGCTACTGTTTGCTGTAATGTTTTGTGCAGCAATGAGCAGTACCGCCTCTGAGCTGAATGCTCTGGCCAGCACGACTACTATAGATCTGTACCAAAGGAGTATCCATAGAAAAGGAACCGACAAACACTACCTCAAATCGAGCAGGTGGTTTACCCTTGCTTGGGGACTCCTGGCCATCACTTTTGCTACATATGCATCGCTTTTTGAGAATTTGATACAAGCTGTAAATCTGCTTGGTTCGTTGTTTTACGGAACCATATTGGGCATATTCTTGGTAGCGTTTTACTTTAAATCCATCAAGGGCAATGCTGTGTTTGTAGCTGCACTTCTAGCAGAAGTATGCGTTATATACCTACACTACCTCAATGCCACTGACCTTGCAGTTGGTGTGCTCAAAATGGGCTTCTTGTGGTACAATGTTGTCGGTTGTTTGCTCGTAATTGTGTTTGGGTTTTTGCTGCAGGTAGTATTGCCTAAGAGGGTTGTATAATGTTCGTGGAGACAAGGACAAGTACTGAATGTTGTGAGGGCATGAACAGGTAGGTTGTGTAGTGTTCGTAAGGACACGAACACATACTAAGAAAATATACTCGACGCTTTAGGTACACTCGCTTTACATTTAAGCAAGTGTGCGAAGAACAAAAAAAATCCGCTTCCATATGGAAGCGGATTCTACCTTTTCTTATTCGAAATTGATTATTTCTTCTTTAGCTCTGCAATGAGTTTTTCGTTGTTTGCAATGTAGCCATAATCTCCATCCTCGTTTTCTTTTGCCATGGTCAAAGACTTTTCTGATGTAGCAATAGCCTCTTTTGTTTTACCCAATTTAGCTTGAATTTTTGCTTTGTGATGAACATACCAAAAAGCATCTGCACGCTTCTCTATTGCCGCATTCATCCAAGTAAGTGCTTGGTTCAGGTCCTTGTCGTTTTCTAAATAGAAACGTGCAGCATTATAGTAGGTTCCGGCACTGGGGCCGTCTACTAGTATTTCCTTAATTTGCTTTTCTATCATGCCATTAACATCTGTTTTTACAGCAATGGCTACGTGGGTGTTTTCCCAGCTAAGATTCAGGTTTCCGTTAGGGCCTACAAGGTGGCTAAAATCGATAGTGAGCGTCTCTACATTATCACTCAATGCAGTTGGTTTAATCGTAAACCGAGCAACATCTGTAGCTTCTTCATATTTGCCCGCACCCCACAATTCTGTGTTACTATTTAAGATGATTGTCCACTCTGTTTTGTTAGGAATAGTAAAAAGTGAGTATGTTCCCGCTTTCACATCTTTTCCTCCTATATTTACATCGGTACTAAAAGTAACAGATGTAGCCTTGTTCGCTCCCGTTCTCCATACTTTACCAAAAGGCACCAATTCACCAAAGACAACTCTGTCTTTTGCTCCTGGACGACTGTAGGTTACACTGATGTCTGTAAGGCCTAGTTTCTGGTTAATAGTAGCCGTAGGACTTGGTTGTGGTGTAGTAAGCTGTGCTTGTGCAGCAGCAGTGATTAACACTAATACTCCTAAGAAAATGTTTTTTATGTTGTTCATGATTTTTTATTGCGTGTATTGAAACGACAAAAATAAGGTAGAATAGTTCATAGTTCACTTACTTCTTCCCTTCACCTCTAAAGTCTTACCAATACAATCAAAAGTAGTAGGAATTCGTATCTTTGTTTGGCACCTGATCCACAATTGAAATTGGAAGCTATAGAAAAACTAATCGCATTTATAGAAAACCCTAAGACGCTTGAAGCAGAAAGAGAAGAGGCAATATCCCAGCTTAATCTTTCGGGTACATCGTCTACAGATATAGAGGAACTATCCTATAACTATTGGCGAAATTACTTTGCTAACAATATGAATGAAATACTTAGCGAACGACTGGTCATCATCAGTCATCTGCTACCAGACAGCACTCTCAACGAATGTTTTCAAGATACTTTTCAAGAGTACCAAGACCGTAAAAAACAATTGGGCATAGATAACCTTTATTAATTTTGGGCTCCCTAGTGCAATGATCGAACAATCCGAATATTCTACGTAATACCGCTTGAAATGACGTTACTTGCAAATAGAAATCATTTGCTCTGAACAGAAATAAAAGAAATTAACTCTTAAACTATTAAATCAACAACAATGACAGCATTAATAACAGGAGCATCTGCAGGCATAGGAGCAGAACTAGCTAGAGAATTTGCCAAAGACAGGATAGATCTCATCTTGGTTGCTAGAAGAGAGGAGAGGTTGAAATCGCTCGGAGAAAAGCTTTCTTCTGAATACGGAATAAAGGTGAGCATCATTGGTATAGACCTATCTCAGCCAAATAGTGCCGACGAACTATACAAAAAAGTGCAGTCTCTAAGACTCAACGTGCACTACTTGGTAAACAATGCAGGTTTTGGAGACAATGGTGAGTTTGTGGATAGCGAATTAAGCAATCAGGAGAATATGATTAACCTAAATATTGTTACCCTTACCAAGCTTACCCATTTGTATGGGTCTGATATGAAAGCACGAAAAGGCGGCACTATATTAAATGTGGCATCTACCGCTTCTTTTCAGCCTGGGCCATTAATGGGTGTCTACTTTGCTACCAAGCACTACGTTCTTGCGTTTTCTGAAGCTATTGCAGAGGAGCTTAGACCCTATAATGTCTTTGTTACTACATTATGTCCCGGTCCTACCCAAAGTGAGTTTGGAGAGCGAGCTGGCTTTGATATGGTTGTCCCTAGCGATTCAAGTCCTTTTCCTGTTTCTGCAGACGTCGCTAAATTTGGCTATGCCCAAATGAAGAAAAAAAAGGTGGTCGCTATCCATGGTCTATGGAACACGATACAGGCAACTGCCATACGCTTTATACCACGTTTCCTAACTAGAAAGATTGTGTATTATAAGATGAAAAACTAGTATCTAGCCCCAAGTACATTGAGGTGATGCCGCAAATGGCCTGTGATAAGGTACCCAAACAATACGGGCTGTACAACAAATCCGTTGGCCATTCCTTTGTACCTCATATTGGTCTCATCCATACTACTATACAAGTCTATGCTAGCGTCTCTTAGTCGGGTAAACTCTGAGATTAGATCCGATAGTTTTCGTTGGTTTGCTTTAGAATTTTTGGCGTATGAATTGTGGTCAAAACCGGGAAGTTCATTCATTTCGCCACGGGCTATTGATAGTGAGCGGTATTGAAAAATACGCTCTGTATCGATTACATGTTGCAGCATCTCGTTCACTGTCCACTTACCCTCTTGGTATGCATATGTCCCTTTATCTTCAGAAATATCCGTTGCCCACGCAGCAAATTCTGACTTCGAGTTTTTCATCGCCTCTATCACATCATCTTCACCAACTAACTTCAAGTACCCATCAAAATATGCAGGTACATTCTCTAACCACTCTTTAGACATGCCGCGAAAGTAATTTTTTAAGGCATATTTGCTTTAGTTTAACAATAATGTCGGACGCTCCGTAAGCGAAAATACCATAAGACCAATGCAACGTATAAAAAATCAAATACCCAACCTACTCACGCTAGCTAACCTAATGTGTGGTACACTAATGATTATCAGTGCATCCCAGCTTCAATTTGTAACGGTAGCTTGGCTTGCCGTGGCCGCTTTGGCTTTTGATTTTTTGGATGGCACTGCTGCTAGATTACTTGGCGTAAGCTCGCCCATGGGAAAAGAACTCGACTCTATGGCAGATATGGTCAGCTTTGGGGTGGCACCAGCATTGGTTCTGTACAATTATTGGAAAAACGAACGGTTTGGCGAAACAAGTACGTTTGATATATCATATATAGATGATATTACCCCTTTCTTCCCTTTAATAATCGCCGCTTTTGCCGGCTACCGCTTAGCCAAGTTCAATATCTCAGAACAGTCTAACGACTACTTTCAGGGCCTGCCTACACCCGCATTGGCTTTAGCCTGCTTTGCCCTTCCTCTTGCTGCAGAGCAATTTAAACTGGCAAACATCTTTCTTAATTATCCCCTTTTTATTATTCTTTTCAGTCTAGTTGGCGGCATACTCTTGGTAAGTAAAATAAAACTTTTTTCACTTAAAATCGGTTCA
>JAOKFZ010000028.1 GCA_028247315.1 Bacteroidia bacterium
TCTATGTTACCCAGAGAAACAGTCTCTTGCACATTTCTAGATGCAGCAATAGAAGATTTCCAAGAGAAATTTTTAGTATCAATGATAACGCTGTTGAGTGTCAACTCAAGGCCATTATTCCGTATTTCACCTGCATTTTCATATTTTTTGGCAGCAATATTCGGTGGCACAGGTACGGCTACTTCTACTACTAAGTTATCGGTAGTTTTACTGTAGACTTCTAGGGATCCACTGATTCTGTTGTTAAGGATTCCGAAATCAACACCTATATTAATTTCTCTTACTTCTTCCCAAGCTAGATTTGGATTTGGGATATTGCCCGTATTGTTATTCCAAATTACAATGGTTTCTCCTGTCTCTGGGTCTAGACCCAGAGAAGTAGGAGAGTACTTCACTCTATCTATACCACTAGGGATATCTGCATTACCCGTTAGACCATAACTTAATCTTAGTTTTAAATCAGATATATTTTGAGCATTTAGCAGGAATTTTTCTTTTTTGAGATTCCACATGGCAGAAGCAGACCAAAATGTACCCCATTCTATGTCGTCTCCATAGTTAGTAGACTTATCTGTTCTTAGTGAAGCAGTTAAGTAATATTTTTTATCATAATTATAGGTAGCCCTAGAAAAGTATGACGCCAAGCCTACAGGTGTATTCTTGTAAGAGGATACATCACCCCAATTTATTTGAGAATAAGCTTGTAGGTTATTGGATTGAACGTCTTCATAGAACGGATCAATATTGCGAACAGAAGCACGAAAACCGTTAGAAGCTCTAGATTGCCAACTGTGACCACCGATCACATTCAGGCTATGGACTTCCTTGAAAGTATTGGTATAGCTGAGTACTTCGGAAGTAAAAAATGAGGCAGTGTTGTTATATGATCTTGCTGCAAGCCCATTGGTGTTATTGCTGAATGCAGAAGCAGGTTCTGCATAAAAGGTTTGGTCATCATCTCTGCTTAATGCGGTATTCACACTTAGCTTCCATTGTGTGTTGAACTGGTAGTCAGCAGCAAAGTTAGCTAGGATTCTTTTAGCATCTCGCTCATTCTGAAATTGCTCAATCATTGCAACTGGATTATTGTACTGAAAGTTCCTGTCTGTTTCGAAGTAGGTTCCATCTGCATTGTATACAGGGTCTGTAGGACTTCTACGCATCGCCTGATAGATAACATTGGTCGGGCTACTGCCACCTCCGTACTGCACGTAGGAGTTGTTTTCTAGAGTTGTACTTATTCTTGCGGTAAGTGTTAGTTTATCGTCAAGAGCTTTTTGAGCAAGATTTATTCTAGCAATATATCGGTTCTTTTCTGTACCTTTTAACACACCAGCTAGGTTATTCGCAGAAAGCGAAAAACGTAGACTAGTATTCTCATCGTTTTTGGTAACAGCTAGGGTGTGTTGTTGCGAAACTCCGGTGGTGTATATCTCATCTAGCCAGTCAGTATTCGCCCCTCCATCTATAAAATTGGCATTGTTTGTTTTGGCAGCATAGTCTCTAATCTCATTTCCAGTTAAAAAATCTAGTCGATTTGCAACTCTATCGAACGAGACAAAATTATTGTATTCTATTTGTACATTCTCAGAAGATGATCCACCACTAAAGTTACCTCCTTTGGTAGTTATGATAATGACACCATTGCTGCCTTGCGTACCATATAGGGATGTAGATGCTGCATCTTTTAGTACATTTATGTTGACAATATCATCTTGATTGATGGTAGTAATATCTACACCTACAATTCCGTCTACTACATACAGTGGACCTGTGCCACCAGAGAAACTGGCACTACCTCTTATATTTACACTAAATCCGGCATTGGGGTCGCCACCTTGTTTAGAGATATTGACACCTGCAGCTTTTCCCTGCATTCCTTGTATAGGATCGGTAATACGCCCTTTGTTAAGTTCTTTGGCGGTCACTTGTGTTACCGCACCGGTCTTATCGCTTTTTTTCTGTGTGCCGTATGCGATAACCAGTACTTCATCTAGGTTGTCTTCTGATACCAACTGAATGGTAAATACCGTTTGATTGCCCAAGGTTAGTGTTTGGTCTGTGTAGCCTACAAAGGAGATTTTTATACCCGTAGTACCTTTTGTTGTCTTTAAGCTAAACGTGCCTTTATCATCTGTAATGGCTCCGCCTGTGCCACCAATGGGGAAGATGTATGCACCTACTAGCGGTTCCGCAGTCTCGCGGTCGGTCACTGTTCCTGTTATGGAAGTTTGTGCTGCTGATGTAAAAGCGATTAGAACAAAAGCAAGAGCAGTTAATAAACCGGCTTTTATCGAGTGTATATTTTTTGTCATACGAAACTTAAAAATTAGCTTAGTGTCAAAAGTACTCTAAGTGTTGGTCCTACAAATATATAGTCAGAACTGAGTTGCACAACTTTATGTTCAAAATATTCAATTATTTATGATAATACTATATAGAGTTTAATTGATTGATTAATAGCATATTAAGACTAATATGTAAGGTATTTTATCGAAAATTGTCCTACTCACTTAGTGTCATTTTTACACTATAGGCTCTTAGAATAGAAAAAATCGTGCATTTTTGAAATATGATTCGTGTAATGCATACTATCAAAAAAATCGTTTTCGCCATCTCATTGTTACTTGGCTCACAGCTCTCAGCTCAAGTCGTAACCACATCGCCGGCTTTCCCTACTATCACAGATGCTATTACCATCACTTTTGATGCGGCAGAAGGCAACGGTGGACTCAGTGGTTTTACAGGTACTATATACGCTCATACAGGAGTCATCACTAACTTAAGTACTGGAAGCTCAGACTGGAAATACGTACAAGGAACATGGGGAACAGCTACGGCTCCGATTATGACCAGCATAGGCGGCGACAAGTACACGTTGTCTATCCCCGATATTAAAGCATTTTACGGTGTTCCGAGTGGCGAAGAGATAAAAAAAATATCCATACTATTTCGCAATGAAGCTGGAGACGTATCTGGACGAGCTGCTGATGGTGGAGATATTTTTATTGATATTTTCCAAATTGGTCTTTTTGCGAGTTTCACTATGCCTACTTCGAATAGTATCTATGAGGTAGGCGAGACCATAGCATTGATGTCTGAGTCGTCTGCTAGCGGTGTGCATGACATATCACTCAATGGGTTACCTCTAAAAACAGGTAACGGTACGGCTCTTAGTCATTCGCTTACTGCTACCGCTGCTGGCAATTATGAAGCAACATTGTCTGTAGCAAATGGTGACACAATAGCTACCGATACGATCAACTTTGTAGTAAACCCCAAAGTGAACTCTGCGGCACTTCCAGCTGGAAATAAACAGGGAATAAACTACACTTCTGCTACAAGTATTACACTTGCCCTGTATGCTCCTTTTAAAGAGTATGTATATGTACTTGGAGATTTTAACGATTGGACGGTAAATACCAATTACTATATGAATCGCGATGTAGATAATGCAACCTGGTGGATTACCATTTCAGGTCTGCAAGCGGGCCAAAAGTACGCTTTTCAGTACCTTGTTGATGGTGTGATAAAAATAGCAGATCCATATAGTGAGTTGGTGTTAGACCCGAATAACGATAAGTGGATTAATGAAGCTACGTATCCTAATCCACATCCATACCCAGATGGTAAAACTACCGGGTATGCTACGCTAATAGAATTGGGAAAAACACCCTATATCTGGGAGGTAACAAATTTTGAAGCACCAGCAGAAAACAACCTTGTAGTATATGAGTTGCTAGTAAGAGACTTTGTAGATGCACACAACTACACGACACTCTTAGACACGTTAGATTACCTCGAAAACTTAGGCATTAATGCTATAGAACTTATGCCTATAAATGAGTTTGAAGGCAACGAAAGCTGGGGGTACAACCCCTCGTACCATGGTGCCTTAGACAAATACTACGGTACACCAACGTCTTTCAAAAAACTAATAGATGAATGTCACAAGCGTGGTATTGCCATAATTGTAGATGTAGTATACAACCATGGATTTAGCCAGAATCCGCTGTGTCAGTTGTATTGGGATGCAACTAATTTTAAGCCGACTGTACAAAACCCATTTGTCAATCCAGATGCTAAACACGATTTCAATGTAGGGTATGATTTGAACCATAGCAGCCCTGACTTACGGCAGTATGTAAAACAGACCATGGAGTATTGGCTAACGGAGTACAAACTAGATGGTTTTAGATTTGACTTGAGTAAAGGATTTACACAGAAAAATACGCTAGGTAATGTAGGTGCTTGGGGTCAGTATGATGTAGACAGGGTAAACAATATAAAACGAATCTATAATGAGGTGAAAGCCGTGAACCCTAATGCGTATGTCATCTTAGAGCATTTTGCAGATAACTCAGAAGAAAAGGACTTGGCCAACTACGGATGTATGTTTTGGGGAAACCTCACTAGAGATGCATCTGAAGCAGCAATGGGTTATACCAGTAATTTTAGTGGAGCACACCACAGTGACAAGGGATGGAATGATCCGAAGAACTTAGCGTACGCAGAGAGTCATGATGAGGAGCGTATGATTTACAAGAGCTTACAGTTTGGTAATAGCAGCGGGGCGTATTCTACCCAAGATTTCAATACGGCTCTAGACAGAAACGAGTTGGTTTGGGTGATATTCAGTGCTATACCAGGTCCTAAAATGATATGGCAGTTCCAAGAGTTGGGCTACGATTTCTCGATAGACGAAAATGGAAGAACGGGTAATAAACCGATTCGCTGGGATTACAATGAGGCAACCAATAGAAGAGATGTATACCGCGTGTGTGCAGAGATGAATAAGCTGAAGACAACCTATCCTGCTTTTGCTGGAGCAAGTTTTGGGTTAGATGTGAGTGGTAAAGGCAAGCGAGTGCACCTCTCTCATCCCGACCAAAATTTCTTGGTAATGGGTAACTTCGACGTAGTAGGAATAGATATGGTAGCTGATTTTCAAAATACGGGAATGTGGTATGGTTATTTCTCTGGCGATAGTATACGCGTGACCGATACCAAAATGACCCTCAACTTGGCAGCAGGTCAATACGAAGTATGGACAGATAAACGCATCAAAACCGAACAACTTATTGGTTCTGTTGATGCCTATAGTGTGGGCTTGAGGGTATATCCTAATCCTCTACAAAACAAGGTATATATCAGTCTAAAAGACGGCTATGCAACTCAATATGATGTGCTCAATACTAGCGGACAAGTAGTCTTGTCCCAGCAGCTACCTAGCGTAAAGGATTTTGCGATAACTACGGGTGATCTTAGTAATGGAATGTATTACTTGCAAGTGGCTACAGCTGGAGGTACGATTACTAACAAGTTGGTGAAATAAGTTATCAGTCCTTAAGTAATAGGCAAAAAGAGTCGTCATTAGCGACTCTTTTTTGGTTAATAATTCTACTAATAATAGCTATATATAGCTATTTCATATGTCTAAATTTATTTTTATTCTTGAGGTATAGTTTCGTAAGTGGCGACTATACGCCTCGCTAAACTAAAACTTTCTATACATGAAGACGGCTCATAGAGTTGTGTCCATGGCGTTTGCAACAGAGTGACTCACTGTAAGCATCGCTGAATATAGAGTTATTTAAACATATCGAATATGAAAAACTTTACAAATATCTACCCTCAAAGCAAGACGCTAAAATTTGAACTAAGGCCTCAAGGAGCTTCGTCCAAAATGAAATCTCCTACTCTCGTAACTCGTCATGTTGCTGCATGTAGTAGAGAAATCTATTTATAGGATTGTATAAATTTTTACTATCAGAGATATCTTATATTTTTGAAAATTGTTGGGGATTTAGCACTAAAACTGGTCTCGTTAACCCAATAAATTTCTACTATCGTAGATAAGGGATATACGCTTTTAACGATAAAGGCGTACAATACTTAATCGGATAAATTTCTAATATGGCAGATTTGAATAGATCCGTATATACTTGCCAAAATGCGTGTTGTGCTAGCACAAAAACTAGATACGAATGCAGGTGCTATGAAATACTCTTCCAGAGGTGTTCTGCTACTTCTACGGAAGGATGACTCGTGCCTATCTTGGTATGTAGTTCTGCATAGTGTGTTTTTATTCTATCTTGGGTTTCTCGGCTGTGCAGTATAGCAGAGAGTTCCTTACTTACTCGCTCCACATTAAAATCCCGTTGTATTAACTCCGTAACACATGGTTTATTAAGGATGAGATTTACTAGGGAAATATAGTTCAGCTTTATGATTATTCTGCCAATGCGGTAGCTCAGTTCATTCATTCTGTAACATACTACTTGCGGCACATGCATAAGTGCAGTTTCTAGTGTAGCAGTTCCACTAGTTACTAGGGCAGCATCACTTTGAGCCAGTATGCCATACATATCGTTTTTCACAAGTTTTAGCTTTGGATCAAATGCATGGTAATAGGCATCATTGAAACCAGGTGCTTGTGCTACGATTAGTTCGTAGTCCGCAAAGTTTTTCATTGCATCTAGCATGATAGGTAGCGCGGTATTTATCTCTTGTTTTCGGCTACCTGGCAGAAGAGCTATTCGTTTTTTTTCTTTCTGCAATGGGTTGTTTGCGAGGTATTCGTCTACCGTCTCCTTGCTTGGATTGCCTACGTAGGTCGCTTCCACTTCGTGCTTAGCAAAGTATTCTGTTTCAAAAGGAAGTATAGTGTACAACCTATCTACGTAGCTTTTTATGCGTTTGATACGACCTTCTTTCCATGCCCACACCTTGGGTGATATGTAGTAGTGCACAGGTATCTGAAGACCGTGAGTATACTTGGCTATTTTAAAGTTAAAACCGGGATAATCTACAAGCAGTAAAAGGTCAGGTTGCCACTGGGCGATATCTTGTTTTATTTTTTTGAGGTTGCGTGCTATTTTTCTGAGGCTAGAGAGGATTTCAACAAAACCCATAATAGCCATTTCTTTTTGGTGAATGAGGAGTTCTTGGCCAGCGGCAGCACTTTGATCTCCGCCCATACCTCTAAAAACGGCATTCGTGTCTCGTTTTTTTAACTCCTGTATTACACGAGCAGCGTGATTGTCTCCTGATGTTTCGCCAGATATGATGTAGTACTTCACAACATTACATTAAGGTGAAATAAACGACAAATAAACCAACGAATATGGTGGCAAACACAATGCCTTGGCACGTACGGTATCTATTCATATTGATAAACAAGAAGAACGGAGCTAAATTAAATAGGGCAGCTATTTTTATGAAAGGGCTTAGGCTGCCAGTTTCAAAACCTGTACGTATAAACAGGCTATAGCTCAACTTTGGGAAGCTAAATACATTCACACCGTAGAGTATAATGATAGGACAAATTACGCCTATCAAAAAACCAGTTACTATGGTATCCCATTTTAGATTTTTCATAGCACGATTAAAACTGCCATGTGTTAAGATGTTGTATAGCGTGATGTGCCGTAAGATCAAATTGTACTGGAACCACAGATACATAATTATGAGCCAGAGCCCATTCATCTGTGTCCTCACCTCCATCTAGATTCAGAAATTTTCCTGTCATCCAATAGTAGTTTTTGCCGTGCGGATCTTCTCTTTTTAAAAAATCTTCTTCCCACTTGGCTCTTGCTTGGCGGCATATTTTAATACCCATTATTTCGCTTTCGATTACATTGGGGATATTTACACTAAGGAGTGTCCCTTCTGATAGTCCGTTGGCCAATACTTGTGCTACTATTTTTTGCATATATACCTTGCTCGCAGAGAAATCTGCATCCCAACTGAAATCGGTAAGCGAAAAGCCTATAGCAGTCATGCCTTCAATAGCACCTTCCATAGCCGCACTCATTGTGCCACTATACAATACATTTATACTGGCGTTGCTGCCGTGGTTTATGCCACTTACAAGCAAGTCTGGTTTGCGGTCTAGTACTTTATCTACAGCCATTTTTACACAATCTGCTGGTGTGCCACTGCAGTGGTAACTTACTACATCTGGACCAAACTGATTGTTTTTTATCAATCGGAGGGGTTTGTTTATGCTAATAGCGTGTCCCATGGCACTCTGTGGGCTGTCAGGAGCTACGACTACTACATCGCCAAATGTTTTCATTACATCTACTGTAGCAAGTATGCCAGGTGCGGTTATGCCATCGTCATTGCTTATCAGTATTAAAGGTCTGTTCTTGATCATTTTGATTTGCAAATTTAAGAAATGTAGGGTGGAATAGCATTTATATTACGACCCAACGGTTTTAATTAATACGACAGGATTTTGTTTGTAGTCCTATCGCCGTCCATACGAGGGTGTTAGATAGGTACTTGGGCGAGGTTTTTATTATAAATACAAAATATTTTTATTGAGGTCACTCCAACAACGATATAATCTTGTGTGGGTATATTGCTCTGGTTAAAGTGTACATATTATTGGATAATATAATTATCTAATAATATGATAATATTGCTCTACTTTTGTTCCCGTAATGTTACTGAGCTTAAACGTAAAAAACTATGCCTTGATTACGGATGTAGATATGCATTTTGACAATGGAATGAATATCATCACTGGAGAGACAGGTGCAGGTAAGTCTATACTCATAGGTGCTCTAGGTCTTGCTTTGGGCAAGCGTGCAGACATTTCGTCATTGCGTAATAAAGAGAAAAAGTGTGTCATAGAAGCCATCTTTGATGTGCGAGGATATAGCTTAGAACACGTCTACAGTACACATGACCTCGATTATGAGATGCAGACTATTCTACGTAGAGAGATTACGAGCAGTGGTAAGAGCCGTTCTTTTATCAATGATACTCCCGTAAATCTAGCTACGCTCAATGAGCTGGGTTCTTGTCTGATAGAGATACATTCTCAGCATGACAATTTGCAATTGTTTAAGGCTGGTTTTCAATACTATAGTCTAGATGTATTGGCCGGTTGCTTGAATGAGCAACGAAGTTACTCTGGAGCACTTAGCACATGGCAAAAAGATAAGATGGAACTAGTGCAACTCAAAGAGAAAGAAGCTGAGTTTGCTAAAGAGGCAGATTTTAATCAATTTTTATTTGATGAGCTGTCTACGGCTGACTTAGATGACATAGACGAAATTGCGTTGAATGAAGAACAGGAGCTTTTGGAAAATGCTGAAGATCTTATTCGTACATTCAATGATGCGGCTCAACTACTGAGTGGCACAGAGTATACTATTTCGGCTCAGTTGCAAGAACTCAGAAATTCATTGAAAAGCCAAAAAACATCACTTACAGAAAATCTGACTGAGCGTATTAATTCGGTGATTATTGAGATGCAAGATATTGCCAGTGAGATAGATAAGTCTGCAGAAGGAATAGAAGTAAATCCTGAAAGGCTCTCAGAGTTAAATGATAAGATGGGACAGATGTTTAACTTAAAATCGAAGCATCGGGCTGCAGATGTAGCAGAACTAATGGAGCTAAGAAACAACTTGGAAGAGAAGCTAGGTGCAACTGAAAATTTAAGCGGTGAGATAGCTATACGCGAACAGAGTATAGCGAAACAGCAATTAGATTTACTTGCTAATGCTCAGATGCTAAGTAAAAAACGCATAAGACAGGCTGCCAAAATAGAAAAAAACATTGATGAGTTACTTGCACAGCTTGGTATGCAGCACTCTCGTATCAAATACGATATCACAGAGAATAATGAATTGAATGCGTTTGGATGCAATGAACTTGTACTAAAATTGAGTTCAGATAAAGGAAATACATTTACGGACCTAAAAAAAGCCGCCTCTGGTGGGGAGCTTGCTCGCATCAATCTTAGTCTAAAAAGTGTGTTGGCGGATTTCGTAAAAATGCCATGCAGTATATACGACGAGATAGATACAGGTGTAAGTGGTGAGATTGCTCGTAAAGTAGGAGGGATGATGAAGCAGATGTCTGATAGCCAACAAGTAATAGTTATTACCCACCTGCCTCAAATAGCATCGTTAGGAGCCAATCACCTTTTTGTCTACAAGTCTGAAAATGCGAAAACAGTAGAGACGCAAGTGCGAAAACTTAAGGGAGATGAACGCATTAATGAGATAGCCAAAATGATAAGTGGTGATAACCTGACGGAGCACGCAGTAGAGCAGAGTAAGGAGTTGCTTAAAGGGTGATAACAGCATAATAAAATAGTGTAGTCGTATATTATTTCAATGGTTACACGTATTCCTATTGTCTACATATGGCTTAAATGCTATCCCTTTTAAGTTCTTTTATAGGTACTCCAACACACGCTCCATTTTCATTCCTCTACTTCCTTTTATTAGGAAGGCTGTATTGTGATAATTAGCATCCTGAATTTGTTTGCCAAGCTCTTTCATAGTAGGCGAAGTTGTACATCCGCTGTTGCCAGATATAGCTGCAAAATGCTCTCCTAGCGTATATATTTTGGTAAATCCAAAGCTGGATGCCCATTGCAGGAGTTCGTCATGTTCTTGATTGGCCGTTGGTCCCATTTCGAACATATCTCCAAGGATGAGTACCTTGTCTTTTTGGGGCATTTTAGCAAAATTGCTAATGGCTACCTGCATGCTGCTAGGATTTGCATTGTAGGCATCCAGTAATAAGGTATTGGTTTGTTTTTTGAGTAGTTGTGACCGATTATTATCTGGTTTATAGGCAACTACAGCATCTCTGATATCGGCTAATTCAACGTTTAAGTGTTCACCTATGGCTATCGCAGTGAGAATATTATCCAAATTATAATCTCCCATAAGCGAAGAAGTAAATGCCATTGATTTATAGGTAAAAGCTATGGTTGGAACCAATTCTGAGATAGTGCAATCTTGTTTAGAAAATTTGATTTTGTGTTCAATACTTCTACTCATGCGAGTCAGCCATTCATCGTCAGTATTTATAAAAGCAGAACCACCATTTTTGAGTAGGTAGTGGTAAATTTCGCTTTCTTCCTTGGCTACGGCCTCCAAAGTGCCAAATCCTTCAAGATGCTCTTTACCTATATTGGTTATTAATCCGAAGTTTGGGTCAGCTATTTCACACAGTTCCTCAATTTCGCCGGGGCTGTTCGTTCCCAATTCTATGATGGCAACTTCTGTATCTTGTGGCATTTGTAATAGCGTTATAGGTACGCCAATGTGATTGTTGAAGTTGCCTTGTGTACAATGCGTTTTGTATCTTTTAGCGAGTACGCTGTCTACGAGATTCTTTGTTGTTGTTTTACCATTACTTCCGCATATCCCTATCACAGGTATGTCATAGCATTTTCTATGAAAAGATGCAACTTGTTGCATAAACACTTGTACGTTTTCTACATGAATACATCGTTCATCTTCGCCTACGTTTTCGTCTACGACTGCAAAGATTGCACCCTGTTCAAGTGCTTTGATAGCAAAGATATTGCCATTGAAATGGTCTCCTTTTAAGGCAAAAAATATACATCCATCTGTGATAGCACGACTATCTGTGGTGAATTTAAAATCGCATTGGACGAAAAGATTGTAAAATGACTGTAATTCCACGTGTTGTTTTTTATATGAGTGCAACAAATTTGGTATATTAGTGGTCTGATTAAAAACAAGTTTATGAAAAAGTTAGTTGCACTGTCTATTATTTGCTTTTCTGCACTTTTGTCGAATGCCCAATTATTCGAAATTTCCAGTGATCCAGTTTTTCAAAAAGCAAATGGAGATGTGTATACATTGGCTTTAAGCGGTGGGCTTAATCAACCACAGTTCTCCAACCTAGATTTTAACAATGACGGTAAACTAGATTTGTTCGTTTTTGATAAAGAAGGAAACAAGGTACTGGTATTTGTATCACAAACTACAGGGAACACTATAAAGTACAGGTATGCTCCGGAGTACGAAGCCTTTTTTCCAAACGGTGAGGAGTTTATGCGATTAGCTGACTATGACAAAGACGGTAAGCCAGATTTGTGGACGTTCTCTACTGGAAAAGAGCGTGGAGTTTATATCTACAAAAACACGTCTATGACGGTTATGAATTTTAGTAGTATGGGTAGACAATTTACCCAAGACAATGTTAGTCCAGATGCTGCTGGAAACTATACTGAGCGTAACTTTACGCACATAGGTGGATGTCAACCTGCTATAGTAGATTTGGACGGAGATGAAGATGTAGATTTTGTAACTAATTTAAACCTAAATGGTTCTCAAATGATGCTTGTACGCAATGTATCTGCAGATGACGAATTGCCGCTTCGTGATTTAAAATTTGAGACAGTAGATAAGTGTTATGGTGGTATAGATGAAAAAAGTGGGGATATGATTACCAATGCAACATGTTTTTTTTACGAAGCATATAAAAAAAAACACGCTTCGTCCAAGACGCTCTTGTTTTTTGATAATGACGATGATGGGGATATGGACCTGTTTTACGGGAATTCAGAAAAAGAAAATACGCCAATTTACTTTTTTCACAATGACAGAGTAGAGCTCAATTTCTATAAAGACACGTTTACTAGCATAGATACGAACTATTTTAGCAGCACAATTAATCGCCAGATGCCAACGGCACCCAATATGTCGTATGTAGATATAGATTTGGATGGGGAATTGGACTTAATATTGTCTACGAATGAAGGAGACAAAACCTCTTATCCAATACGAGAAACGAATAATATCTTACTATTTATTAATGATGGAGTGACAGATAACCCATCATTCAATTTTCAGCAAAATGATTTTTTGAGTGGTAAAATGCTAGATTTTGGTTCGCATACAGCTCCTGCTTTTGGAGACTTAGATGGCGATGGAGACGTGGACCTCGTAATAGCAACAAACGGAAATCACTATCTCACAGGGGATACAAGTGATAGGTTGGTCTACTTCCAAAATATCGGAGATAAAACTAACCCGATATTTAAACTGATAACGGAGGATTACCTTGGTTTGTCTACGGGTCATTATAGAGGACTAAGACCCGCGTTTGCAGACTTAGACGGAGACGGTGACTTGGATTTATATCTTGGTAAAAGAGATGGCAGTATTGCTGAGTTTGTAAACAGTGGAACATCATCAAATCCTATGATCGCTCTTACAACTGAAAATTTTGGAAATATAGTATCCCCCGGCAATGCAGCTCCGTGTTTTTATGACCTTAACGGAGATGGAACCCAAGACTTACTGCTTGGTTCGTACTCGGGTAAAATCGCTTATTATACGAATGAGGGAACACAGAATGTTCCTTCTTTTAACCTTAAGAATAATGAATTTGGTAATATTTCTGTGAATCAAATGATACTTGTAAGCAAGATAAATCCAGATGGAACGCTTGGAGATACGCTTGTGCCAGCCCCATTTGGTAATGCTACACCGCAAGTTGTTAAGTGGTCAGAGAAGAGTAGAGGCATTAGTGTAGGCTCAGAAGAGGGTGTTGTAAGACTCTTCGAGGTTCCTAAAGACCTAACATCCTCTTTTGCAGAGGAGAAAGATTATATGGTGCGTGAAATTGCACTGACTCCATATACGCTTGACTACGGAGCTAAAACTATTCCTGCTGCTGCAGACTTAGATGGAGACGGTATCAGTGATTTATTGGTTGGGAATAGTAGAGGTGGTGTAGGTTACCTCAAAGGAAATGAACGAGAAGTGAACAGTGTTAGTAGGGTAACAAAGCAACAAGAAAGGTTTGTCTTAGCTCCTAATCCTGCTCAGTCTTCCATTACTATATTTACTGAAAGCAATAATCCTTTTGCCTATGAGATATACCATCTATCTGGAAAAGTAGTCGCACGTGGTCATGCCATGACCGGACAATCTATACAATTGAATAATTCCATCAGCAACGGGGCTTATTTTGTTCAACTTATGAATGAGACTAATTTCTTCGCTACTCAGAAATTGATAATTAGTAAGTAGGGTATTTTTGATCTGCCAGGTTTATTTTGCGGGTTCATAGATGCAGCCACATAAGCAGATAGATACAGAAGTAGTCATAATAGGTGCTGGACCAGCGGGTTGTAGTGCATCTATATACTTAGCCAAGTTCGGCATATCACATGTCATAATAGAGAAAGAGACCTACCCACGCGATAAAGTGTGTGGCGATGCATTGAGTGGGAAAGTAGTAAATCAACTCAAAAAACTCAATCCTGAATGGATAAACGAGCTCAACGACTTTTCAGATACGTATACACCGAGTTGGGGTGTATTATTTTCTGCTCCAGATGGCAATGAGATTGGAATACCATTCAAACACAAACCAAGTGAAGCGGAACATAGCCCGGGATTTATTAGCAAACGTATAGATTTTGATTGCTGGCTTTTTCAAAAGCTGGACACCAATTTTGCCGAAGTACTTCAGAATACAGAAGTAAAAGATGTTATTATTCACAAAGACGGGGTAGAGGTAATCTGCGATGAATGTATCATAAACGCTAAGATAATACTCAGTGCTGAAGGTACACGGGCACTGGTTGCTAAAAAATACCTGAATTATACATTAGAGAAGCAACATCACTGTGCTGGTCTGCGTGCATATTATAACGGAGTTACCGGTCTTGATGAGCAAGGATTTATAGAATTACACTTCGTAAAAGAGAGTTTGCCGGGCTATTTTTGGGTCTTCCCATTGCCCAATGGACAAGCCAATGTAGGTATAGGAATGCTGAGTGAGTACGTGAGTAAGAACAAAGTTAACCTTAAAAAACTAATGCTGGAGGTGTTGGAGAGTCCAAAATTCAAGGATAGATTCAAGGATGCAAAGCTTCAGAATAAAATACTTGGTTGGGGACTGCCACTAGGTAGTAAAAAGAATAGACCCATAAGTGGAGAACGTTTTTTGCTGGCAGGAGATGCCGCGAGTGTTATAGATCCTTTTACGGGCGAAGGCATAGGCAATGCAATGTTTACTGGCAAATGGGCCTCGGAGCAAGTGAGAGATTCTCTGGTAAGTAACAATTTCTCTGCCAACGAGTTGCGTAAATACGATAAGACCGTTTATAAAAAAATAGGAGGAGAGCTACGTGTGAGTACTGTAATGCAGCGGTTAATTAAATATCCATGGCTATTTAACTGGATGATTCGTAAAATTAAGCGAAATCCAGAACTGCGAGAAACCATTACCTTTATGTTCGACGATGTAGATCTTCGTAAAAAATTTACAAGCCCATTATTCTATTTGCGTGTATTATTTAAGTAAGCTAGCTATAAACAAGAGCTAAATGAACGCAGTCTCGTATTTACAAATTCTTTTTCTTACAACTGATTAATCACATCCAGTGGTCCGCCACAATATACGGCATGGCAGGTTCTACAGGCTTGTATACTTGCGTCGTAGAAGTATTGTTGCGAGTCACGGCGTTCCACACCTTTTAAAGCATTGGTATACGCCGGTACCATTCCTAGAAATGCAGTTTCGTCATGCTCACCACGTGTAGCGGTCTGCGTAGCAAGATCATAGAAACTCTGCGGTATATGAGTAATGGTATCCCCAGCAGCAAGTGTAGCCTTAGCTTCTTTGCTCCAAGTTACCATTTCCCGCATCATAGCACTTAGCTCAGAAGCTTCATACATATCTGCCGTGTCGGTATTGTTTGATTGACCACAAGAGATTGCAGTAATTGCTATAAGTATGAATAGGATGTATTTCATTGGAGTAATATTTTTTGATTCCTATTTCATTACTACACCTTCAGCCATAAAGGTAAGTTTCACCTCTGGCTCTGTGATAGCAGCTATTTCTTCTGCTGTAGCTTCAGCATCTATAGCGTACTCTATTCTGTCTTTCACAGAGACCGTATCTTGGTATGCCCAGCCTCTTATCACAGCATCATGGTCCGCACTATTCTTGGGTACAAAAAATCCGTAATCCTTGAATTTTACAAACATCTCGTTACCCGCTACAGACATATTCATCCAGCATCCTTTTGCTTGACAAGCTGCAGCCACGTTTCCTGCGACAGTTGCATATACAGAATCTTTTCCGGCAAGTTCTGCCATGAGTTGTTCTCCTGTTATGGTCTCGGAGGTATCCCACTGGGTATTGCCATAATTGCCTGCTACTGTAGTGCTTTCATCTGTGGATGTAGCATTGCCGCCACAGCTAGCAAAAAATGCTCCAGCTACTAGAATGATAATGATTTTTTTCATATTGATTGTGGTTTATAGTGTTGCAAATGTATTTTTTCTGTGCAATAGGTGTACTCTATTTCTTGATTGCTTGCTACTATGATGAGTTGGTCTTGGCAAAGTTCCTGTACGGTGTTTGTATACCAAGCTGCGTTCTCTGCATCAAAATTGGTGCAAGGCTCATCAAGCAATAGGGCAGGAGCTGCTGTATACAAGGCTAAAGATAATTTTACCTTGTTTTTTAATCCTGATGATAGTTCTACAAATTTTTTATTGAGAAACGGTTGTAATCCTGAGCATTTCCATTGTTCTTCCATACTTATTTTTTTGGTTTTGAATTGGAAATGCAAATGGAATAGCTCTTCAACGGTAAAATCATCCAACAGGTGCATCTCTGGGCTGCAGAAACTAAATAGCTCATTGGGAGGTGTAGTTTCTGAGTAGGACACTACGCCTTTGGTAGGAGCTATGGCTCCTCCGAGTATTTTGAGTAAGGTACTTTTTCCGGAGGAATTTGCACCAAGTAGGACGTACTTGTTATTGGCAGTAAACGTATAGTTGAAATCCCTGAAGAGAATCTCTTTTATATAGCGTTTGGCAATATCTGTACAGGAAATGCTGAGCATTTTCTTACCTTGAGATATAGCCTTTCATTACGCCTCTATCAGACTTGCGTATGAAACTGATTATCTCATCACGCTCCTGAGTAGCCGGCATTTCTGTTTCTATATTGACAAGAGCTGCGGCATTATTCATCCCTCGCAAGTATAACTTGCGGTATATCTCTTGTATCTCACCTATTTTTTCTGGAGTAAACCCGCGTCTACGAAGTCCGATGCTATTTACCCCCTCATAACTAAGTGGCTCGCGAGCGGCTTTGGTATAGGGCGGTACATCCTTACGTACTAGGCTACCACCACTTATCATAACGTGTGGACCAATATTTACAAACTGATGTACAGCAACAAGTCCACTTAGTATAGCAAAGTCATGTATTATTACCTCACCAGCTATCTGTGTACCGTTACCAATTATTACGTGATCTCCCAAGATGGTGTCGTGTGCTACGTGTGAGTATGCCATGAGCAAGCAGTTTTTGCCTATTACTGTTTTGCCTTTCGCTACAGTTCCTCTATTTATGGTTACACATTCTCGTATAGTAGTATTGTCTCCTATATGTGTAGTAGTCTCTTCTCCGTCAAATTTCAAATCTTGCGGAATAGCAGAAATTACAGCTCCTGGAAAAATCTTGCAATTCTTACCTATACGAGCACCTTCCATTATGGTGGCGTTAGACCCAATCCAAGTTCCTTCGCCGATTTCTACATTTTTGTGAATCGTTACAAAGGGTTCTATTACCACCGTATCAGCTATTTTAGCTCCCGGATTTACATATGCTAATGGTTGAATCATATTTATCGGTTTTCTACTATTTGTGCCATCATATTTGCTTCAGAAACTAATCTATTGCCTACAAAAGCTTCTCCTTTCATCATACACAATCCTCTGCGGATGGGTCCTGTGAGTGACATGCGTATTACCAACGTATCACCGGGTACCACCTTGTCTTTAAATTTGGCGTTTTCTATTTTTACAAAATAGGTGCTCCAGTTTCCGGGATGTTCTTTGCCCGCTAGAACGAGTACACCACCAGCTTGTGCCATGGCTTCTATTTGCAATACACCAGGCATAAGTGGTTCGCCTGGGAAGTGACCTTGGAAAAAGTATTGATCTCCAGTAATGTTTTTAACAGCTACTACCTCATTATCAGTCAGTTTTACGATTTTGTCTACCAATAGGAAAGGATGCCTGTGCGGTAGTATAGACGCTATTTGTTGGTAGTTGAATACAGGTACTGCATTTTGGTCGTAAACGGGAGTAATATCTTGTTTTTTTGCTTTTTTGGCTGCTATGTAAGCCTTCTTTATCTTTTTGGCAAATTCTACATTGGCTGCGTGACCTGGTCTGGCCGCGAGTATTTGTGCTTTGAGTGGCACACCTGCAAGTGCAAGATCACCTACCATGTCGAGTAGTTTGTGACGAGCAGGCTCATTCTGAAAACGCAATTCAACGTTATTCAAAATACCTTCCTTCTTTACCTCTATTTTTTCTTTGTTGAAGAGTTTCGCTAGACTTTCCATTTCGTCGTCTTCTATTACTCTATCTACTATTACAATAGCATTATTCAAATCTCCTCCTTTAATCAGGTCGTGCTTTACAAGCATCTCTAATTCGTGCAGGAAACAAAATGTTCTGCAACTGGATATTTCATCTTTAAATTCAGAAAGATTTACGATACTAGCATGCTGACTACCTAGCACTGGTGAGTTATAGTCTACCATAACGGTCAATCTATAGTCATCTGCTGGTAGAGCCATCATTTCTACTCCTTCTCCATCGGAGTAATTGATGCGGCGAGGTATTTCGAAGTACTCTCGCTCTTTCTTTTGGGTTTCAATACCTGTAGCAAGTAGCATATCTACGAAGGGTTTACTACTTCCGTCCATTATTGGAGTTTCAGGAGCGTTCAGCTTTATTAGACAATTGTCTATTTCTAAGCCGGCTAGGGCTGCAAGCACGTGCTCAACTGTATTTATACGAGCACCATTGTCTTCTATGGTTGTGCCTCTACTGGTATCTACAACAAGGTCGCAATCTGCTTTTACTTTGGGTTCGCCATCAAGGTCTACACGTTGAAATACATAACCGTGATCCTCTGGTGCTGGCTCAAAAGTGAGCTTAACGGGGTTGCCTGTATGCAGACCAACTCCTGATACCGTAACTGCCTCTTTAATGGTTGTTTGAAACTTATCCATCACTCGATTTTTTCTCTTGTTTTAGTTGTTGTTCTAATTCTCTAACACGTAGCTCTAGTTTTGGAAGATTTCTCCAAAGCACACGTGATTTCATTTCGTCCTTGAATGGAAGGTGCGGAGATCCAGTGAATATTCCTCCGGGTTCTTTCACATCTTTATTTATTCCTCCTTGACCGCCAAGCGTAGTTCTAGCTGCCACTGTTACGTGACCTACAACACCACTTTGACCAGCAAATACACAATTTGGGCCTATTTTAGCACTCCCAGCTATACAAACTCCTCCGGCTACTATGCAATTTTCACCAAGCTCTACACCATGTGCTATTTGCACTAGGTTATCTAGTCTGCATCCGTCTTTTATGACGGTACTTCCCATATTGGCTCTGTCTATACTCGTATTACTTCCGATCTCTACTTTGTTGCCTATTACCACATTTCCTATTTGCGGTATTTTAATGTGCGTACCATCAGGAAGTGGAGCATGCCCAAAACCATCTGATCCTATTGCAGTACCACTGTGAATGAGGCAGTCATCACCTATTTTAGATTGATAGTATACACTTACATTAGAGCGTATTGTTGTGTTTTTTCCAATGCTAGTATCTTCGTATATACAGCTATTGGCCATTACTTTTGAATTGTCTCCAACAGATACATTATTGCCGATGTATGCATGTGAGCCTATATGGCAATTTTTACCAATTGTGGCTGTTGGTTCAATTACCGCAGTAGGGTGTATACCCGTATTTGGGTCTTTGTAATCAAAATATTGTATAAGTATAGTGCAAAATGCTACATAAGGATGAGAACATCGAATTACGGTAAGACCTTGAGGTATATCTGTAAAAGAGTCATCTAATAAGACTATACCTGCGGATGTGGTTTGGAGGTAATGCCCATATTTCTTGTTAGACAGAAAGCATAGACTTTCGGATCTAGCATCTTCTATCTTGGAGACTGTGCTTACTTCTACTGCAGAATTTCCTTCTACGGTGCCGTTTACAACCTCTGCTATTTGTGCTGCTGTGAGATTCAAGAGGTGGCAAATTTAACCTATTTCACAGAGGTAATAAAATATTTAATCTGTGGTTTCTGACCATTTGTGAGGTTATAGATTTCTGAAGTTTCAGACAATTCTTTGAGTGTACCATCTTTCATACCTATTTTTAGTGCATTACCATTCGTTGAGTATGCTTTATTACTGAGTTGTCCTGTAGATACAAAGTAATCGCATTGGTCCAAATCTACACCGAGTTGAGATGCAACAGCTTGTTTCTTTTCATCTATATACTCCGAAGAATATGGAGAGTCTGAAATTTCTATTTTTAGCAGATTTCGTTGAAGTATCATCTGACAGAGTTGACTCAAGGTAGTGTCTTCTGAATGCTGCCAAACTTTAAGGGCACTAATAATTTCATTATCGTCTAGGTTGCAAAAGTTAGCGATAACCTCCTCTTTCTGTAGGTCAGCTTTGGTGAAATTTTGCATTAAGAAAAATTTCAAAAAAGGACTAGAAAACAGTTCGTTTCCGTTAGCCATTAGTTCTTTGGCTCGTTTTAAAGCACCAAGTAAAATACAGTCTGCCGCTATGGATGTTTTGTGCAAGTAGACTTGCCAATACATGAACCTACGAGCCATTAGAAATTTTTCTACGGAGTAGATTCCTTTTTGGTCTACTATAAGTTGCTCGTTTTTTACATTGAGCATTTGAATTATTCGCTCTATACCTACGGTGCCTTCAGATACTCCTGTGTAGAAACTATCTCTACGCAAGTAGTCTAACCTATCCATATCTAGCTGACTGCTAACGAGCTGGTGTAGAAAAGGTCTAGGGTATTTATTCTCAAATATCTCAATAGCCAGATCAAGTTGACCGTCCATTTTTTTATTAATACGATGCATGAGCTCACTACTTATGTCTTCGTGGTGTACATCTGTAAGAATAGAATGCTCGAGACTGTGCGAGAATGGGCCGTGGCCTATATCGTGTAAAAGGATGGCAAGAAGCACACCTATTTCTTCTTCTTTTGAGATAATAACGTCCTTTGCTCTTAGGCTTTTTACCGCTGTGTACATGAGGTGCATAGCACCTATTACGTGTTGAAAACGAGTATGCTGAGCACCCGGGTAAACCAGACTGGTGAGGCCGAGTTGTTTTATTCTACGCAAGCGTTGAAACTCTGGCAGTTGCATGCAGTCAAAGACTAAATCATGGTGTATGGTGATGAAACCATATATTGGGTCGTTTATTATTTTCTTTTTATTCAAGACTATGAAATAAAATGCTGTTTTAAGAGTTGAAATATTACTTGCTTTGCAAAGTGAACATTCTAAATTAAGTAGCAAAGGTAAAAGAGGAAGACCAAATATATGAATAATATCAAAATACTGTGGGCAGATGACGAAATAGATCACCTAAGAGCACACTTGCTTTTCCTAGAAGAGAAAGGATACGAAGTAACCACGGTAACCAATGGATTGGACGCTACGGATAAGGTAAAAGAGAACAACTACGACCTTGTTTTTTTGGATGAAAACATGCCTGGAGTCTCTGGTCTAGAAGCTCTAAAAATCATAAAAGAGATTGATGGTAACATTCCTGTGGTAATGATCACAAAGAGTGAGGAAGATCATATTATGGAAGATGCCATTGGAAGTAAGATAGCGGACTATCTCATTAAACCTGTGAACCCCAGACAGATACTGAGTACCATAAAGAAGCTTATTGATAATACACGCTTGGAAACAGAAAGTGTAACGCAGCGTTATCAACAAGACTTTCGTCATATCGGCATGGCTTTTATGGACTATATGAATTGGCCGAAATGGAAAGAAACCTACAAAAAACTAGTGTACTGGGAGACAGAGATGGCTAGTAGTGAGGAGACTGGGATGGAAGAGATTCTCAAAACACAAAAGCAAGACGGCAATAGAGAGTTCTCGAAGTACATCAACAGAAACTATATCAATTTTTTATCGGCTACGGCAGATAATGAAGATGCACCAATGATGTCTCATAACCTTATGAAACGAGGAATCTTACCACACAAAAAAAAGGGAGAACCTTTTTTCTTATTGCTGTTGGATAATTTGCGTTTTGATCAATGGAAAGTGATCCAAAAAGAGGTGAGCAAATACTACCGTACCACCTCTGAGGATATGTATATGAGCAT
>JAOKFZ010000029.1 GCA_028247315.1 Bacteroidia bacterium
TATAGACGACGACCAATTGCCAATTAACGATACGGCTAGTGCACGATTTAGTGTAGTCACAGGAAATGATTTACGTATACTAGCAGTGCTCAAACCACAAGGCGAAATCCCGATAAATACTACTGGTGACAATGTACGAGTTGTTGTATACAACGCTGGATTAAATGATGCCGTATCTGCACCCATATCTGTCACCATAGAAAATAACACGGGAACAAGTATCTACTCAGATAGCATAAATGCCACTATTCCAAATGGGAATACGGATACACTTATTTTCAAGACATTAAGTTTTGGACAACTAGGGGATTATTATATTACCTGTACCAACAATTGGCTGGCCGAAGATGAGCCGCTAAGCTCTGATACACTTACAAGTACTTACATCACTCGTTATGGTCTAGATGTGGGCCTTGTTAGTCATATCCTTCCTGTGGATACTATAGAAATAGGAGAGGTTGCAAGACCACGGTTTAGCTTACTCAACAGTGGTTTAGATACTGCCAAAAATATACGCGTAGAAATAGCTATCCTTGATGGTAGTAATATGCGGGTATTCATTGATACTGTATTGCCGCCCAACATGGCTCCCAATACTTTATTTAATGTAAATACGAATGAGACTTGGTCGTGGAATGATGGAGGGCTTTTTACCTTGAGAAGTACTTTACTAAATGCAGACGACAACGTTGCTAATGATGTGTTTACTTCCGCCTTTGTGGTGGCTAAAAGAAGAGATATTAGTGTAGAGCGTGTTTATGGTCCTGCTGAGGCAGAAAATGTACTCAAAGGATCTATATACAAGCCTGTAGCTACATTTAAGAATGATGGGTTGCAAGATATAGTAGGAGCGGAGGTTATCTGCGATGTAAAAGTAGGTCTAATAACCATATACCGAAATAGACAGCCTATAAATATTGCTTCGGGTGCTAGAGCAACTATAGCATTTGATAGTTCCATGAGTTACCCCAACGCGTCTGAAGCTACGGCAGAGTTTAGGGTGGAGTATCCAGAAGATCAATTGTCTAGCAATGATACCTTAATCACTACTTTTAGTTTTGTGCAAGGAGTTGGTATAGATGACCTAGATCCAGAATTGATAGAAGTATATCCTAATCCATATATAAACACCTTTGACCTGAGAACATCCTTGATAATGAGAGAAGTGAGTATAAAAAATAATTTAGGAATTGTGGTCTTGAGTAAACAAAACCTAAATACATCACAGCTAAGAATATCCCAAGAGGGAATAGCCGCGGGTACTTACTTCTTAGAAATAAAGACGGACAATGGAGTAGTTACTAAATTGCTTTTAAAACAATAATCTGAGGAGTAGTTGAAAACCAAAAAAAATGGAGCGTTAGTACTAACACTCCATTTTTTATATCAACTAAACCTTATTTATCTTAGAGAAGATGCTTCAAAATTAGTTTAGACAATTGTATAACTCGCTGCTTTTCAGTTCGTAAGTATCCACGTTAGATGTTAAATATATCTTGATTGTATATCTTTTAGAGCATTTTAGAGGTGAATCAGATAGGTTTATGCGATAAAAACCCATATTGGATTTGTTTTCGCCCTCAGCTACTTTCTTTTTAATGTTGAAAAGTAATAGGAATTTCCTGTGTTGAAAGACCTGGTATTCAATGATATTGGTATTTCCTGTGTACACGTTTACAAAGTTTTGTGTAGTAGACATTATTTTAGGCAATACCGCACCTTGCTTTTTGAGCAGAAGTAAGTCTGCCGCAGTGTTCAGTTGAGCTACACCGTATCCCAAAAAAGAATCTGGGGTCATAGATTGACTTGCAGTGATTCGTATGGCTCGTTTTATAGTGTCTGGATGCGTCTCGGTAAATGCTTGAACTAAACAAGCTACTCCTCCAGCAGCTATTGGTGTAGAGTAGCTGGTGCCATATCCTCGGTAATAAGAGCCGCTTGGGCTAGCGACTGATGCAAGAACGCCCATCGCCGCAATATCTGGCTTTACAGTGCCCAATGCATTGTATCCCTGGCTACTAAATTTTCCTGGTTTTCCATTTTTGTCTGCTGCTCCAATAGTAAGTACTGCCGCCGCATCGCTAGGTGTACCTATCTTCCTCCACTGGTTGTCACCAGAGTTGCCAGCACTATTTAGCACTATGATACCTTTTTGAGAGGCTACTCGGGCTGCTTTACTTGAATAGGATGTTTCCCCATCTAAGTCTTTGTGCGTGTAGCTCAACGACTTATCGTCGTATTGATTGTATCCGAGTGAGGAAGATATAATATCTACCCCAGCACTATCGGCCAATTCAGCTGCTTTGCACCAATTGAGCTCTTCTATGGGGTACTCTGTAGCAGCATATTCCGTGCGAAAGAGTATGAGGTGTGCCAAAGGTGCACTACCAATGTATTCTCCCTTGTGGTAACTGCCTATGCATGAGGTCACAGCAGTGCCATGATTGTCTTTTATGTTGAGCACATTATCGAGTCCAGCTATGTCAAAACCAAAGGTGAGTAATCCATTGGCTTGATGTTTCAGAAAAGAAGGAATTTTGTCTATTGCATTAAAACCCGCATCAAAAACAGCGATAGTTACGCCTTTGCCATTGTATCCGTTTTGATGTAAGTCTGTAATCTGTATTTGCTTGTTTTGTGAATAGGCCTTGCCATAGTCTTCGGGCACTAGATTGTCTGTGCGTATGGCACTTTCTTTTAGCTTTACCACTGGTGTGATGAACTTAGGTTGCTCAATGTTTTGGGGTATTTCAGCTTGCCCTACATACCGTATATTCGCTACAAAGGTCAATTCTGCTATTTCTGATATAGCTGTTTTGGAGGCGTTGATTACTACTCCATTGTGCCACTTCAATGCATAGCGGATAATCGTACTGTCTATCTGGCTTATTGCCATTTTGTAGCCACGATATACCGGTTGATCTTCTGTAGTGAAGGGGATATTGAATTTTGCTCTGCGTGCTAGGCTCTTTTTACTGAGTACCGCCGCAGCGTCTACCGAAGCAGGTTTGTCTTTGAATTCTACTATGTATGCATCTGATTGTGCAATAGCAGTAGAACCAATAAGTAGACTACCTATTAGTACGAATGATAGTTTGTGTAAACTCATTTCCATCTTTATATTTTCCTGGTTGTGTTTCCAGAGCTATTTTTTTTCTCCATATTAGGCCTTTCCCTCGGGCATAGACTTCTTCTTCTACTTCTTGAAAAAAAAGATCTACATCATTCCCTAAGTCTACACGTAAGGAGTTGCTATAGGCTACTCCAGCCAACGTATAGGTTTGGTCTATATCAAAATACCGAGCGGTCTTCATGTCTTCAATATTTAGCTCATTTACGTCCCACGATCTTCGCTCACGCAAGGGGAAACTAAGCACCACACTACGTCTATTGTTAATCACCCTCTGGGCACTGAAGTCATCCTTATGAGTGAGTCCATAGGTGATGAATTCCCATGTTCTCCCCGAATCAATACTGTGTTCAATTTCTATTTTGTATACGAGCTGGCCAGTGTTGTCACGTATCGTATCAGCCACTGTTTCCTTAAGCCAATAATAGATGGTATCTGTTTTCTCTCTAAAGGCATCATGCTGCAGTTCTTCAATTGCAAAAATAGAATAGTCATTTAGAGCCAAAGGGTAGTAGTGTGGCAAATCAGCTGGAGCATCTTTTAATTTTGTGCATGCTGCCAAGCCCATTATTGCAAGTATGATTAGAATTTTATTTTTCAAAATATATAGGTGTGTAACGGATCATTGTTGTGGGAATAAACCGTAGGATTAACGTGTATATGCACCAGAATACCATTGGCAGAAAAAGTGTCTTTCTTCAATACACAATGTGTTGCACTATGATTTAGGTCAAACACCAATTCACTTTTCGTACTGCCGCAAGCAGCAAATGCTAAAAATGGATAAATTGGTCTGTTTCTCATTTGTACCGAATGCGAAAATACACTGAAGTTATATGCAACACTTCACAATAGCCACAATATGTTATATTTTTGTCCGCAAATGACAAAAATATTAGATGGTAAGGCCCTGGCTCTAACATTACGAAGTAAGGTGAAAGAAGAAGTTGCTACGTTAAGAGATGCAGGTCACAGAGCACCGCACTTGGCGGCCATCTTGGTAGGAGAGGATGGAGCAAGTATGACGTATGTCAATAGCAAGGAGAAGGATTGCGAGTATGTAGGTTTTGAGTCCAGTGTATATAGACTGGGTGCAGATACTACAGAAGAGGCTCTGCTAAGCCATATAGCGTCTATCAATAACAATAAAAACATAGATGGACTCATCGTACAACTTCCTGTGCCAAAGCACATAGACGCTACCAAAATAACAGAAAGTATACATCCAGATATTGATGTAGATGGTTTCCATACGCTCAATGTCGGTAAGCTTACTATAGATGAAGATACGTATATCAGTGCAACACCTTTTGGTGTGATAATGATGCTAGAGGAATATGGCATAGAAACAAGGGGAAAGCACTGTGTGGTAATAGGAAGAAGTAATATCGTTGGTAGACCTATGAGTATATTGATGAGCCAAGGAGGTAGAGATGCTACAGTCACAATATGCCATCGCCATACACATGATGTAGGAGCATTTACAAGAATAGCAGACATTGTTATAGTTGCCGTTGGTATTCCAGAATTTTTGAAACCAGATATGGTAAAAGAAGGAGCTACTGTAATAGACGTAGGAATCACTCGCGTAGACGCAGATAACAAGCGAGGCTACTTGTTAAAAGGCGATGTAGAATACGATACGGTAAAAGAAAAGTGTAGTGCTATCACACCTGTGCCCGGTGGGGTGGGGCCCATGACCCGATACGGTCTGCTGCACAATACACTAAAAAGTTATAAAAATAAATTCAACCTATGATAGATTTTCCCGTGATGGAATACTTCTACTCCATACAAGGAGAAGGAGTGTACACTGGACAGCCAGCATTTTTTGTTCGACTGGGTGGGTGCGATGTAGGTTGTGTTTGGTGCGATGTTAAAGACAGTTGGGATGCAGATAAACATCCAAAAAAATCAATAGCGTTCTTGCTTGACGAAGCAAAAAAATACCCAAGCAGAATACTCATACTTACAGGTGGAGAACCGGCCATGTATGATTTGACACAAATTACTCAAGCCTTTAAAAAAGAAGGATTTAGAGTGCATATAGAGACCAGTGGAGCGTATGAACTTGTGGGTGATTTTGATTGGGTAACGTTCTCTCCCAAAAAATTCAAAGCCCCAATAGCCATAGCTGCTATACAAGCCGATGAGCTAAAAGTAGTGGTATTGAATAAAAGCGATATTGGCTGGGCAGAAGAACACCAAAAAATGGTGCCAGACACCTGCAAACTTTACCTGCAGCCTGAATGGGATAAACGTGAAGTAACGGAGAAAATCATCTTTGACTACGTCCTTAAAAATCCAAATTGGTTTGTGAGTTTGCAAACTCACAAGTATTTGGGAGTAGATTAGATGGTTTTCAGTAGTACTACATGCAATAGTGTCTTATCCAGTCCGTTCATAAACGTCTCGGATAGCATGTGCAAAACCCCTCGCTGAGCGGAGCATTCTAAGTGGTCAAACAAGTCATGTCCATGCTGGATTCACAGGTGCTTATAGGTTCAGGGGACATAAGAAATAGTAGGGACAGCAGAAAAAGCGACAAACAAAGAATACGGTGTAGACTAGAATAACGTAGAACGCACGCAAGGGGTCAATTTTAAAAGCTACGGCGTTATCGGTACGCCTACACTGTTTGTGATAGACAAACAAGGAAAAATCATCGAAAAACCCAGCGGGGTAGATTTTATAGAGCGGTGGTATGAGCCACCTACAGAGTAGGCTCGGGGTTTTTTAAGAGAACTTTTGGATACTGCTGCTTAGCTACGCAAAGGGTATACGTTTTTCAGGGTCATGTGGGCATGACCCTGAAACCAGCTTTACAGCGTAGGTGTTTTTACACAAAGAGCGTTTATTTTTTTTGATTGTTCAATAGCGAAGAAGAGTGGAGCTTGGCATCAGATTCCCTTTTTTTGGTATAGGATGTAGCACGAGATACTCTGAAAAAATGATCTACCGTGTTATGCTAATTTTTTTGGTAAGCGTGCTTACACCGTCTTCAAATCGGAGGAAGTGCGTTCCTTCATATACAGTTTGTACATCGTAGTAAGCAATGGTGCTGCCTTGCGGTATAGTAGTTGTACTTATTTCTCTACCGGCCATATCCATGAGTGTGATTTTTACATCTGCTTTGGTGAGTCCGCCCAGTTGTATAGCCACCAAGTCGCTTGTTGGGTTTGGAAATACAGTGATATGCGTACCTGTCAATACATCGACTCCGTTTGTGCTAGCAGTATATACGGTTGTTGCCTCGCCTACGCTAGTGGTTTTTCTATTGGTGTAGTTGCCATGGAAAGTAGGTCCTACTGCGTATGGGTATGCAGAATTCCAGTTTTCATCCACCGTGCAGAAGTATGCGTAGGTACCTTCAGGGTATTCTGGTGTGATACAAAACCGACCATTGTGCTCATCGAGCACATCTTCGTCTGTAGATGCAATGTAGCCATAGTCTTCTCTAAAGTAGCCCAACCAATAGGTAGCACCTACATCTGGACCTCTATCTACTGTACTTCCATCTGCGTGTGTACTCCGTGTGGTAATATCTCTGAGTTGATACCCAGACTTGATGCGTGTAATACCTCCAGTTCCATCTTTCTTGGCGTAGCTGTATGCTCCGTATATGGGAAATCCGTCATAGGCATATCCGATGAGTGGGGAGTGCTCGTTGCTATCTATAGCATACAAACCTTCTGCATCGTATAGGTTGCATATTTCAGAAACTACTTCCAGGTCTAGTTTAAACGCAGAAGGATTTTGGTGATGGTGGTAGTTTCCGTTTGCTGGGTGGCCTTTAGCACAGTCAAATCCTTCTTTTTCTGCTGGTATGGCGTCTCTATTCCACGCCTGCACTGTTCCCCTTGCACCTGGACAACGATCTCGTCCTGGTCCACCGCAGAGCTCATTGGTTTGCGGGTTCCACGCTACTCCATCTCTGTAGTCAAAGAGAGCTACACCATTAATAAATATTCCGATGTTTCCGCCAACTGTAGCATCTTTGGTTCCTGTGTTTTCCGTTGGGTTGAGTGGTATTTGATAGATTCCACTTTGATTTTCTGCATTACTGGGATTACCGTCTGAGAATGGACCTGTAGGGTATGCAGGTATTCCGGTGGCAGTTACATACACATAATCAGCAGAATACTCCACTTTCTGACAATTCACTAAAATGCTGTTTGGCGTTAGTGTTGCATTGCCCTTGGGGTAATAGTTGCCTGTTTGTGTAGTGTTTTGGAGCCAAGAAGATATAGCTGGTGAAGTTTGTGCCTGAGCCAGTGACCCCAGGGTTAATAGTGTGAGTAAGATAAGTTTGTTCATTATTGGTTTTTTAGACGTTGGTTATAGGTTCATTCCTGCGGTAGAAGTGTTTCTCGCGGAAATGTATTATCGGTATTAAAAATAAAGTCTATGTCATTCAAGGTAAGTAAGAACGCAATTAAGTCTGCTTTGTCGTTCGTCGTAAGTGAAATTCCATTTTTCAATTCCAGAGACAGGTTATTATTTGAAGTAATTATGCTTGTGTAGTGATTGAGCACTTCACGCAGTTTTCTATACCTACCGTCGTGCATGTACGGGTAGGTATAGCTTAAGTTTCTTAAACTGGGTATTTTAAAAAAAAAGCTATCCTTCGGATCATTTGTAACGTTGTACCTCCCAATATCATAGTTGTTTGTGTCTGGTGCTAGTCCATTGTTTTTGAATGAGTACGTGCTAAATAGGGGTTCAGCATGACACAACTTACAATTGGCTTGGTAGAGCTTGTAACCCGATATTTCTTGTGAAGTAAAGGTGTCTTTATTCAATTTAACTCTATCGTATTTGGCGTTGCTAGAAACAAGGGTTAGTTGAAACTGCGTTAGTGCTTTTAGTATGCGTTGGCTTGTGATGCTGTCGTTTCCGTAGGCATCCTGAAATAGGGGTGGATAGGTGTTACTGCTAACAAGCTTTTTGAGAATGTTTTCAATCGATTCTGCCATTTCACCAGGATGGGTAATGGGTGCAAGAGCTTGCATATCGAGGTGATGGCTTGCCCCGTCCCACATCAGTTTTGGTTGCCAAGCAAGATTGAATAGAGCAGGAGCATTGCGAGTGCCTATGCTGTCGCGTATGCCATGACTTAGCTTATGATCCGTATGTGCAAAGGCATTGTAGGGTGAGTGGCAACTTGCACAGCTTATGGTATTGTCTGCAGAAAGTAGTGGATCGTAGAATAAGGTTCTTCCGAGCAATGTTTTGGCAGCTGTGGCCTCCATTAATTCTTGTTGGTATAGTGGTTTGGGAAAATGAGAAGGCCACGAGCTGACCTTCCATGTACTCGCAATACAAATCAGAATAGAAAATACCGCAACTACTTTCTTCACAATGAGCTATGTATACTGGTGCAAAATTCTTTGATCAAATCTACTGCCTCTTCTCCTGGACGCATAATGTACAACCGCTCCCAAGTCATTTGCTCAAAAAATTGGTCCATCTTAATATCGAGGATAGAGCTATAGGGCCTAGTTATGGTGCGGTATGTGTTGTACGGAGCAGTGAAGCCTCCTAAGTGAAACTGAAATTCTTCTGATTTTCCTTCCAACTGTTTAGTTCCCTCTATTTTAACATTGATATAGCCACTCTGCCATGTCCAATACATTCCATTTATAGGGTCTAAATCACCTGCCATAGCACCTTTACTATTGGTAGTACTGTCTATTCCTATCCCAAAATGTAGTCTTAAGTTGGCCTTAGAGTCGAACAAAGAATCGTGAACATACACTTCTTGAGACGTAGGATGTTTCAAGTCTACCAAAACATGCCTTTTAGGATGGGTATAGATTAGACTGTCGTTCGTATCTATAAGCACTATGTCAGAGAGGTAGAACCGCAGTGTGTTTATAGCGTATGTGTTGTCATACAAACTGTCAAGTACGAGAGTGCTATTGGCGTACGTTGCATTTATCTTAAAGTGAGTTTGTGCTTGAACAAAAATGGAACTGCATACTACGAGCGTTCCAATAAGAAAGCCCTTCATTGTTTTTTGTAGCTCCCTTTTCTTTTGGGTCCACGCTTCGAAAATATCGTGTTAATATCATCTACCAAAGTGGTGTAGTTATCCATCTGTTCTGGTTTGCAGATGCTTTTTATATCCATAAGATGATTGAAAAAGCCAAGTTCCATCTCACGATGTAATCCTGCAATAACAGCAGAAAATGAATCTGCTTGTTCCCTGTTCCCTGTTTTTAGCAGACTATTTAATTTGGATTTTTCGGCACGTATTTTTTCGCGAGTATTGTTCACCAAGCTGCGGTGTTCCTGTACTTTTACTTCATAGGCAGTACGTTGATTACTATCCAAGTTGAGGCGTGTAATAATGATCTCTTTCGGGCTGTTTTTGTGCTGTCCGCGTTTGCCACCTTTGGTGAGCATAAACCCTACAAGCATGAGATTTATGAGTAAAAATACAATAGCGAGTACTCCGTATAGTTTTGTCTTATTCATAAAGCGAGTATTCAGTTTGTGGTACAAATTCTTCTAGTCCGCTTTGGGTTTCTGTCGTAGTATTGTTTGCAACCAAATACACATTGGCTATAAATAGGAGGACTACTGCTACGGCAATGGCTCTGGTGTAGTGCATGGGCACCACGTCTTTGGCTTGGTTGGCTATACGCTGCTGCACTTTACCCCAGAGAGCATCTGGTGCAGTTACTTTTTGTATATTTCCCAATCGTTCCATTTCGTTTGTTATAGGTATAGACTTTGTTTCTCTCATTTTCCTTCGTTTAGAGCGAGTTGTTTTTTTAAATTTTTCTTAGCTCGCTGGTAAAGTGACTCTACTGACTTTACAGTAGACTTCATTATTGTAGCCGCTTCTTGTTGCGTTCTATTTTCTATTTTCATTAAAATAAGGGCAGTTTTTTGCCGTTCAGGTAATGCATTTATACACGCAAAAATGCTTTTCATTTCTTCTTTTTGTTCCAATAAGATACCCGGATGGTCAAAGTGAGAAACCGTAATGGAGGTGTCTGGATCGTCTAGTCGCTTGGAGGTAAAGAAGAAACTACGTTTGTTGCGACTTTTGGCTTTTATAAAATCAAGTGACTTGTTTATGGTAATGCGATAAATCCAAGTTTTAAGAGTAGCCTTTCCTTCAAATGTGCTTAAGTTTTGATACACAGAGAGGAATACGTCTTGTGTTATTTCTTCTGCATCTGCTGTGTTTTGCAGGTACTGCAGAGCTAGGTTATATACGAGATCTTTGTAAGCGGTATATGATTGTTTAAAGGTCAAATATGCTCTAACAGACTAGTTTCTAATGAGTAGAAGTTCAGCTTCTAATAGCTCTTTAGCCATTATGGCTTCAGCGTCTAGTGAGTTGTTCAGTAAGTTCATTTTTTCATAGGGATCGGTTCTCAAGTGATAGAGCTGGTCACTACCGTTTGAATTTACGATCAGCTTATAGTTCATATTGCGGATAGTCCAGGTTTCACTACCATCATTATTTCTCAATTCTGAGTATTGAAAATCGCGTGTTTTTTTGTCCGTAGTCAAAAGTTCTACGATGCTTTTACTATCATAAATCCCGTTGGTAGTAGCACCTGCTAGACTAGCTATGGTTGCAAATAGGTCGGTGCTATTTACCAGATTAGCATCTCTACCTCTACGTGTTACTCCTTTACCAGCTATGAATAGTGGTGTGTTTATGCCACCTTGATATACTGTACCTTTTACCGTTCTTGAGCTGTAGGGACTTTGAGCTACTTGGTTAGGAGAGCCATTGTCTCCAATGAATAAAATAATGAGGTTTTCCTTATCGGTAGCGGTCATACTGTTCAGTAGTCTTCCTATTTCATAGTCCATTGATTCTATTGCGGCGTGATAGTAGGGCAAAGGCTCATCTCCCTCTTGGTACGGGGCTAAGGTGACTTGTGAGTGTGTACCCGCAGGAGGTGCATGAAATGGTGTATGTGGTGCCGTATATGCTTGCCACAGAAACCAAGGTTTATCTTGCTCCTGTAACCAGTCTATAGCGAGGTTCGTGAATTTTGTTGTGATGTATTCGGTCTCTGTATTCGTACTCCCGTTGCTCGTTTTGGTCCAGCTGTAGTAGTCCTCTGCGCCTCCTTTGATAAGACCTTCATAATAGTTTATCCCAAAATCTTCTGGATTAGTAGTTGACTTATTCCCGCTAAGGTGCCATTTGCCTACTATGGCAGTACTGTAGGCATTGTTGGTTTTGTCATTGATATACCGCTGTAGCACTATTTCATCAGAGCTCAGGACTTCGCTTGCCTTTTTTACCCCTGTGCGGTATCCGTATTTCCCGGTTATTATACTTGCCCTTGTGGGACTACATGTTGGGTATACCCAAAAATTATCGAAGGTAAGACCGCTCATACGTATGGAGTCGAGCGTAGGAGTATTGGGTTTGGTTATTCCTTCATCATACCCTGTGATAGCATCTTTTCCGAGGTCGTCTGCTATGATTAGGAGTATATTTGGTTTTGTAGCTGTTATGGTGATTTCCTCTACGCAATCTCCGTCGTCTTTGCAAGCTGAGAACAGTAAGGCTATGGCCAAGAATGTAGATAGATACTTCATGTGATGTTTAGACTATGTGTTTGGCAAAAATCCTTCGGTAGCTATATACAATGTTTACAACCAGTGCAAGTGGTAGTCTTTTATCTCAAGAGCCAAAGCCGCTTTGGTTACACGTAAAGGTTTAAACGTATCTATCATTACGGCGAGTTCGCCCGTTTCTTTTTTGCCGATGCTTTTTTCTGCAGCTCCAGGAGTAGGACCATGAGGAATTCCACCTGGGTGCAAGCTCATTTGCCCTTTCTCTACGTGGCCCTTACTCATAAACTGTCCGTCTACGTAGTACATTACCTCATCGCTATCTATGTTGCTGTGCCAATATGGTGCGGGGATGCTGAGTGGATGGTAGTCAAAGAGTCGTGGTACAAAGCTGCATATCACAAAATTGTTTCCTTCAAATGTTTGATGTATGGGTGGTGGCATATGTATGCGACCTGTTATCGGCTCAAAGTCATGAATGCTAAAAATAAAGGGATAGTGTGTGCCATCCCAACCAATCAAACAAAATGGGTGGTATTTGTAGGTGTACGGATAAAGTTTGTCTTCCTTTTTTGTTTTTATCAAGAATTCACCTTCTTCTATAATGGTCTGTAAATTCTCCGGCTGTTTTATGTCGCGTTCGCAATAGGGAGAGTGTTCCAGCAACTGCCCTCCTTTACTCAAATAGTTACGCGGGTAGAGTACTGGGCTATGGCTCTCGGTTATCATTAGTTTATTGTCTTCTGTATCAAACTCCATTTGGTATATAACACCACGTGGTACGATGAGGTAATCACCGTATTGAAACTTCAGTTCGCCATAGTTGGTACGGCATGTTCCACTGCCTTCATGCACAAAAATCACTTCATCACTATCGCCGTTTTTGTAGAAATAGTCGGTCATGCTCTTGCGTGGGCGAGACATGCATATCTGCAAATCACTATTCGTCAGTAGTATGACTCTGCTCTCCAAGTAGTCGTCAGCAGGCTGCACATTAAAATTTTGAAAACTACGGTGCAACATCTCCATTTCCCCTGCAAGCTCTGGCTTCAGGTCTATTGGTTTATCGACCTTGAGTATAGCAGTAGGTGGATTGTGATGATAAAGCAGGCTGTAGCTATTGCTAAATCCTTCTGTACTAAAGAGTTCTTCTTTATACAACTCGCCATCTGGTCTCCTAAACTGCGTGTGTCTCTTGGGGGGTATGCTTCCTAGCTTATGATAATGTGGCATATGGTTCAAAAATAGAAAGGTTCGTGGTATTTAACCTTCCTTTTACCAAATATACTGTCCTTATTTCTCTATAGTATAATCTATTGTATACTTCATGAAGTGTATTTGCCTTTGCTTCGAACATTTTTATACCTTCGCATTACCTTGAAAAATAGTCTGTTTATCACAATGTTAGTCACGTTCACCTACGGCATATTTGCTACAGGGTGTCAGTGGTTTGATCCATCGCACATCAGCTTATCTGCAGATACTACAATAAGCCTAGAGGCCAGAGAGTGGAGCAAGAAAATAGATCAGAATCCAGAAAACATAGAGTATTACTTGCAGAGAGCAGAGGTACTCAATGATGAGAAACGATATGATCTGTCCATCCGCGACTATCAAAGTGCTATCTCTATAGATGATGATAATAGCAATTATTACTATATGCTTGGAGATGCATTTTTTGCAAATAATGAGACAACACAAGCCTTAGAGCAATACCAAAAAGCCGAAGCAGTAAATCCAAATGATATTACCGCAGTTTTCAAAACCGCCCAGTTTTTATACTTTGTACGTCAGTTTGATAAAAGTAAGATTCGTTTTGGTAAATTATTAAAACTAAGCCCTCAGCACGCAGATGGTCATTTCTTTAGTGGAATGTTGTACAAGGAAGATGGTGATACAGCAACCGCTATTCAGTTTTTTGAAAAAACGATAAACCTACTGGGTTCAGATTACAACAGTAGCCTGCAATTGGCTATGCTATATGAGGCCAATGGTAAATACTCCGAGGCCTTATCCAACTATGAGAAAGCTATAAATACAGACCCTACTAGCAGTGAGGCTTATTACGCTCGTGGTCTTTTGCATCAAAAAATGGGCGATGATGAAGCTGCTATGGTTGATTATCAAAAGACTATTGAGGCCAATCCCACAAGTTTCAATGCGTTTTATAACGCAGGAAATGTTCTGGCCGAAAGAGGTAACTATCAGAAGGCAGTGCAGCACTTTGAGATGTGTGTACGTTTTCTGCCAGAGATAGCCAAACCGTACAATAGAATAGGGCAATGTATGGAGTTGCTAGGCAATACAAACAAGGCAATGGAGAATTATAGAAAATGTTTGCAAATAGACCCTAATTTTGCACTCGCTAAAGAAGGGCTTGCCCGTCTTGGTAAACTTTAGAAAAACAAATCGCTAAATAGCAGTAGATTGAATATAAAAATAACATTACCTGATGGTTCGGTGCGCGAAGTGCCACAAGGAAGTACGGCACTAGATGTAGCCAAGAGTATAAGTGAAGGACTTGCCCGTGTAGTGGTAAGTGCTAAGATAAATGATGAGGTGTGGGATCTTACCCGACCGATAGATAGTGACGCTTCGCTTGCTTTGCTCAAGTTTGATGACTTAGAGGGTAAGAAAACATTTTGGCACAGTAGCTCTCACTTGCTTGCAGAAGCACTCGAAGCTCTGTACCCAGGTGTAAAGCTTGGTATTGGTCCGGCAATAGACAATGGGTTTTACTATGATGTAGATTTTGGTGATCAGAATTTCTCGTCCAATGACTTTGAAAAAGTGGAAAAGAAAATGAAGGAGCTAGCCAGCCAAGGCAACACCTACGATAGAAAAGAAGTAAGTAAGGCAGATGCAATAAAGTACTTTACCGAAAAAGAGGATGAGTACAAGCTAGATCTAATTGAGGGGCTAGACGACGGAACCATTACTTTTTATAAGCAAGGTAACTTTACAGACCTGTGCCGTGGTCCGCACATACAAAGTACCTCTGCTATAAAAGCTGTTAAATTACTCAATGTAGCTGCAGCATACTGGAGAGGAGACGAAAAAAATAAGTCGCTTACTCGTATTTATGGCGTTTCTTTTCCCAAGGCCAAGATGCTCACGGAGCACTTAGAACTATTGGAAGAAGCCAAACGAAGAGATCATAGGAAACTGGGAAAAGAACTGGAGTTATTTACTTTTAGCGATAAAGTAGGAGCAGGGCTTCCGCTTTGGTTGCCTAAGGGAACAGCAATACGCGAGCGACTAGAAAATTTTATGCGTCAGGCTCAGATAGAGCGTGGTTATCATCAGGTGGTTACACCACATATTGCCAAAAAAGAACTGTACGTAACCTCTGGTCACTACGAGAAATATGGAGAGGATTCTTTTCAGCCTATAAAAACACCGAATGAAGATGAGGAGTTTTTGCTCAAACCAATGAACTGTCCGCATCACTGCGAGATTTTTAAGTTTAAACCAAAGAGTTATAGAGAATTACCATACAGGGTAGCAGAGTTTGGTACCGTGTATAGATACGAGCAGAGTGGGGAGCTAAATGGACTTACGCGTGTACGTGGATTTACGCAAGATGATGCCCATATTTTTTGTACCCCAGACCAACTTAAAGAGGAATTTGTAGATGTAATAGACCTCGTAATGCACGTTTTTAAAAAGTTAGGTTTTGAGAACTTTACAGCACAGATATCCTTAAGAGATCGTGAGAACAAAGAGAAGTACATTGGTTCTGATGAGAACTGGGAAAAAGCAGAAAAGGCCATCATAGAAGCTACAGCAGAACGAGATTTAGTGACGGTTACCGAATATGGTGAGGCGGCATTTTACGGACCGAAGCTTGATTTTATGGTGAAAGATGCCCTTGGTAGAAGTTGGCAACTGGGAACGATACAAGTAGATTATAACCTACCAGAGCGTTTTGATTTAGACTATATAGGTGCCGATAATGAGAAGCATAGACCAGTAATGATACATCGAGCACCATTTGGTAGTTTGGAGCGTTTTATTGGTATCTTAATAGAACATACAGCAGGAAATTTCCCTCTTTGGCTCAGTCCAGAGCAGGTTGCTGTTTTGCCTATTAGTGAGAAGTACCACGATTACTCAGATAAAGTTTTAAAATTCCTGAATAAAAACGATATTCGCGGCCTTGTAGACGAGCGTGCCGAGAAAATTGGCCGTAAAATCCGCGATGCTTGGGCAACTAAAATTCCTGTTATGATAATAGTGGGAGAGGAAGAGTCTGATAACGAGGAGGTTTCGGTTAGAATTCAAGGAGAAGGCGACGTCGGCAAATTTAAATTAGATGAGTTTGTAACATACTTCAACTCATTACTAACGAAAGAATAAAGATACTTGAAGAAAAAAAGAAGACCATTTAGAGGAAGGGTAAAAGATCCCCACAGGATTAATGGATACATTATTGCTGACCCTGTACGCCTAGTTGGAGACAACATAGAGCAAGGTATTACCGACTTAAAGGAAGCACTCAAGTTTGCAGTAGAACAAGAGCTCGACCTAGTAGAGGTATCGCCTAAAGCTAACCCGCCTGTATGTAAGGTTATAGATTACCGTAAGTTCTTATATGACCAAAAGAAGAAAGCCAAAGAACTAAAGGCCACGCAATCTAAGACGGATATAAAGGAGATACGTTTTGGTCCAAATACGGACGAGCACGATGTCAACTTCAAGTTGAAGCACGCAGAGAAGTTTTTAGAAGAAGGACACAAAGTGAGAGCTTATGTTTTCTTCCGAGGACGTACTATCGTGTTTAAAGAACGCGGAGAGTTATTGTTACTACAGTTTGCAGATAAGCTTTCTGAAGTAGCCAAACTTGAGCAATTGCCTAAAATGGAAGGCAAGAAAATGATAATAGTTTTAGCACCAAAATAAATTTAAAGAAAGAACAGAGATGCCAAAAATGAAAACCAACTCTAGTGCAAAGAAGAGATTCAGAATCACTGGTACAGGTAAAATCAAAAGAAAGCACGCTTACAAGCGTCACATCTTAACAAAGAAGTCTAAGAAAAGAAAACTTGCTCTTAGACACAGTGGTTTGGTTCATCCAGCGGATGAAAGCAACATTAAATTCTTGTTGAGAATCGGAAAGTAATACTCTACAGGATAGAGTAAAGTACCATTATTCGGGCCCATAAAAGAGCGAGACGTAATTTTGTTTCGACGCCCAGTTTAAAAAAAGAAAAAAGAAAATGCCAAGATCAGTAAACGCAGTTGCCTCCAGAAGACGACGCAAAAAAATGATGAAACACGCCAAAGGATTCTTTGGTAGAAGAAAAAATGTATGGACAGTAGCTAAAAACGCAGTGGAAAAAGCGTGGCAATACTCATACAGAGATAGAAAAAATAAGAAAAGAAACTTCCGTCGACTATGGATTGCCAGAATAAACGCTGGGTCTAGACTACACGGAATGAGCTATTCTCAGTTTATGGGTGCAGTGCACAAAGAAGGTATAGAGCTAAATAGAAAAGTTCTTGCTGACCTTGCAATGAATCATCCAGAAGCTTTTGCAGCCGTTGTAAAACAGGTAAAAAAGTAAATTTAACACATAGCTAAAACATTATACTGAAAGTCTCTCACTCACGTGGGGGACTTTTTTTGTGGGATGTGGTTTTGATAACCTTATCTTGGATTCAAGTTGAATACCTGTAACAGTTGTATACTGTCTAATGGTATGCCTATGTGCTGTACATCCCAATTTAATATGGTACCGTCACCATTCGTAGTGATCACTGTATGTACATATGATATGTCACTATGAAATTTAATGCCAGTTTTTCCAGCAGCTTGTTGAATGCCTTTACTCTGAACATTTGCATAAACAAATACGTAAGCTATTTGGTAGTTGTTAAGTGCCATAATCTTTTTTGGCTCGTCCCACTTGGGTAAGAGTTCTTCAATATGGGTGCCTACAAGTTTGTCTAGGGCCTTAGTGCGACTGGCACACGCTGCAAAGAGGAGCAATACAATCAGTCCATATAGTTTCATTGGCGTTTTCAAGATGTCATTTTGAGACGCTAAAATAGCATAATTCAGTGCATTCTATCTCCACGTATTTCAAGAGAAGTTACCATGTCTGCTTCAAAAGCTATCCATTCGGCCCAGCGTTGTGCTACGTGTTCTGTAGATGAATATTTCTTGGCCAAGTCTAAGAATGCTTTGTAGTGTCCTGCTTCACTTACCATAAACTCATGATAGAAATGTTGTAGTTCTGGATCGGTAATGTGTTCGCTGAGTAATCTGAATCGCTCACAGCTTCTAGCTTCTATCATAGCAAAAGCAAGCAAGTATTCTACGAGTTGTTTTTCTATGTGATCGCCCCGTTTCATAAATGAATTGAGTTTATTTACATATTCATCTTTGCGTTGAGGACCCAATTCGTGTCCGCGTTTTTTAAGCTCTTTGAGTACTTTTCTAAAATGTCCCCATTCTTCGGCTACTATCGGCGTTATCACATCTACAATGTCTGGATATTTACTGAACCTACTGATAATACTGATACCGTGTGTGGCAGCTTTTTGTTCGCACCAAGCGTGATCTGTGAGTATATATTCGATGCTTTTCTCTGCTATGTTTGCCCAGCGAGGATCTGTAGCCATTTCTAGTCCGAGTGTTGTTTTTGAGGTAGCCATTGCCATAAGGCAAAGATATGAAATATTGGTCTTTTAAAACACCATCATTACTCCTACAAATATGAAGAGTCCTACCAGAAAGAGAATCAACGTATAGGGTAGAATATCTTTAGCTTTAAGACCGGTAATGCTCAAAAGGGGCAATGCCCAAAAGGGTTGTAGCATATTGGTAAGTTGGTCTCCATACGCTAGAGCAAGTATCATTTTATGGAGTGGTACACCCAGTTTGGTAGCTGCTTCTACAATGATGGGACCTTGTATGGCCCACTGACCGCCGCCGCTGGGTACAAATAGATTGACTAGGCCTGCACTAAAGAAGGTGAAGATAGGCAATGTATGTGGTGTGGAGACATGAATAAACCAATTGGAAATCACTTCTATGAGCCCTCCACTCTGCATGAGAGCCAGTATGCCAAAGTATAGCGGAAATTGTATGAGTATACCCGACGATCCCTTGATGGCGTTGTCCACCGCACTCAAAAAGGCATTGAAGTTATTGTGCAGGAGTAAGCAAAGGGCAAGCATACTGAAATTAATGTAGTTGGGTGTTATAAAACCAAGAGTATTACCTCCATAGGATAGGGCATTATAGATTGCTAAACTAACAAGTGCGAGTCCTAATGACTTGCTCAGAACGCTAGATGTATCTATACGTTCAGCTCCTTTTGCATCGAATGGGGTATCATTAGTGGCCTTGGTAGAAACCACTTGAGGTATAGATCCATTGCTTTTTTTACCTATGCTATAAAAAACAAACGGGATGAGCGTTAGTAGTAAGCCGAACGCTACTAAATTCATTGTACTAAATACGGTGTCTCCATAATATATGGCTTGGGGTAGGTTAGTGTTTTTAGCGATGTCTTGAAGGTGACCTTTTTCTGCTACTTTGGTGAGGGCAGATCCAGACATGCCTCCGTGCCAGACCATTAGCCCTACATAGCCCGCAGCCCCAACGAGTGGGTAGTTGAGTGGCATTTGTTTTTTGGTGAAACTCTCGCCAATTTTACGAGCGATTATCGCACCAAAAATGAGACCAAGGCCCCAATTGACAAATGCCACGATAATGGTAGTGAAGGTAACTATGGCTGCTGCTTGTGCTGTCGTTTTTATGGGTGAGATAAGGGCGGATATAACGGTGTTGAAAAAGCTGCTTAATGCGAGCGTATGGCCTAACACGAGCATAAGCATCATCTGAAAAGCGAAGGCCAGTAAATTGCTTGACCATAGTCCCGTTTGCCAATCTATAAGTAGGTGGCCAATAGGCTTGTCAGAAATGAAAATGGTTACGATAAAAACAACGATGGAAAGAATAACGGCTATACTAAAGGGAGAAGGTAGAAGCCTTCTAAACCAATCGGCATATTTTTGAGTAAAACTCATAAAAGGCTTACAATATCTTCTAAATAGCGAGCGTCTAGATCATCAAACGTATCGAGTGCATCGCTATCTATATCCAGGACCGCAAAGACTTTTCCATTGCGAATACATGGCACTACTATTTCTGACTGAGTAGATGCACTGCAGGCTATATGCCCCTCAAATTTGTTTACATTGGCCACTACTTGAGTATATTTGGTATCCCAAGCCTTGCCACAGACGCCTTTACCATAAGCAATTCTAGTACAGGCCAGTGGACCAGCAAACGGCCCCAAGTGAAGTTCTTTTTTTACTACGCGATAAAAACCGGTCCAATGATGACCAAGTGTATCCGCAAGCAATTGGGCCACATTTGCCATGTTGGCAATGTCATCTGTCTTAGGGTCTATAAGTGCTCCTATTTGTGTATATAGGTCTAGGTATATTTTGTCTCTGTTCAAGATTGAAATTATATTACTACGTTTATATCATTCTGCTTTATCGTGGCGTTACATTTGTACTAAGTAAACAAATGAACTCAAATCACTTAAAAATTTTAGCAATTGTGTTGCTTATCAATATGCTCTTTTTAGCATGTCTTGTCTTAGTTTATTAGTTCTATTTTTTGAGTATGACGAAACCCCATTTTCGTAAATTGGTGCTTTCGTCTTCATATTCATCTGCAAATACCACTTTATAACTATTCGTTGGGTCGAAGTCTGCTTCCCTTAGGGTGACACCTTCTCCCCCTAAATTAATAACAAACCGATATTCTGCATTATCACCTCTATCTATTGTTACGCGTCTTTCTGCAGATAAATCTGTATTGAATGTTATTTTACTGTCTACTGCAAGAGACGGATTTGCTTTTATTTCATTGAGTATCTTATAAAACTCAAA
>JAOKFZ010000003.1 GCA_028247315.1 Bacteroidia bacterium
ATCTCATTGCCAATTCGCATGAGACCAAACGCACCATGCTAAATCACTTTGGTAAGCATATTGCAGAAGAAAAAATAGCTGTAATCTACCATGGTATAGACGAAAAATTACTCAATGCCGAAGGACCTCATTTACCAGAGGTTAAACAAAAGTCAAAAGGAACAATTCTTGGAAATGCAGGTCGGCTGACCGAACAAAAAGGTCAAAAGCATCTGATAGAACTTGCTAAAAACCTAAAAGAAAAAGGACTAGAGTTCACTCTTTTTATTGCAGGGACAGGTGAGTTACAAGAAGAACTTATAACACTTATAACTGATTATAATCTCGAAGAAGAAGTAATACTTCTCGGATTTGTTGCAGATATGGAAGCTTTTATGAGGAGCATAGATATCTTTGTATTGAGCAGTAGTTGGGAAGGTTTTGGTTTTGTCATCGTAGAGGCTATGGCAAAAGGGAAACCCGTGGTTGCTTTTGATATTACGAGCAATCCAGAGATTATTGCCGATGGTAAAACCGGATTACTTGCCAAGCACTTAGAAACTAAAAAACTTGCCAATCAAACCGCTCGCCTTATCTCAGGCACTACTCTCCGTGAGCAAATGGGCCAAGCTGCTAAACAAAGTGTAGTTGATCGTTTTTTAATTAAGGAACGAATTACGGAATTGGAAGCGTATTTGCTGAAAGGTTGAAAAAATCTTAACACTAGGGCACTAAGAGTTTGTAATCCTTTTTGCCAAAGACAAGAAACTTAATACTACTCCTTCATCTACAGAATATTTAGGAACTCCATCTTTAAAAAGACGTAGTGCCTCAGTCTTTCATTTTTATTTATTCCTTTTCACAAAAAAGACAACCTTTGTACTACTTTCATACACCATGTTACTGATTAACGATATACGAGCGGACAAAGGAGGCATCATCGCAAGATTGGCCAAAAGAGGCAAGGATTTTACAGACTTAGTAAATCAAGCAATTTCATTGGATGATAAACGTAAAAATACACAGTCTGAAATGGATGATGTACTCTCAGAAAGCAATAAAATATCTAAAGAAATAGGAAAACTTTTTGCGGAAAAAAAAATAGAGGAAGCCAATGCTATGAAAGCAAGAACAGGCGAACTCAAAGAAAAGAGCAGTGCACTTGGCGAGCAACTTAAAGCCTATGAAGCTGAATTGCTAGATGTGCTCTACCAAATACCAAACGCTCCTGGTGCTGCAGTGCCCGCTGGCAGAAGTGAAACTGACAATACGATCATTCTTGAACACGGAGAAAAACCAAATCTTACGCAGAAACTTCCACATTGGGAGCTTTGTGAAAAGTATAACTTAATCGACTTTGAACTTGGAGTAAAGATCACTGGAGCAGGATTTCCGGTTTACAGAGGCAAAGGAGCCAGACTACAACGTGCTCTCATCAATTGGTTCTTAGACAAAGGCAGAGACGCTGGTTTTGAAGAAATACAACCACCCCTATTTGTAAATGAAGCCAGTGGCATAGGTACAGGACAATTGCCAGATAAAGAAGGGCAGATGTACCATATGGAGGTAGACAACCTATATGCTATTCCTACCGGAGAAGTACCTATAACCAATATCTACAGAGATGTTATCGTGAAAGAAGCAGATCTTCCGATAAAAAACTGTGGTCATTCTCCTTGTTTCAGAAGAGAAGCAGGAAGCTACGGTAAAGATGTACGTGGACTGAACAGACTGCATCAGTTCGATAAGGTAGAAATAGTACAACTATCTCATCCTACCAAGTCGTATGAACTCTTAGAGGATATGAGTAGCTACGTACAGAATCTTCTTAAGGACCTCGGACTACAATACCGGGTATTGCTGCTCTGCGGTGGAGATACTGGTTTTGCAAGTGCTATGACCTACGATATGGAAGTATGGAGTGCTGCACAAGAGATGTGGCTGGAGGTGAGTTCGGTATCCAACTTTGAAACTTTTCAAGCCAATAGATTAAAGCTCCGTTTCAAGAATAGTAACGGTAAAAATGAATATGCCCATACCCTAAACGGTAGTGCGTTGGCATTGCCACGAATTATGGCATCTATCCTAGAAAATTTTCAAACGCCAAAAGGGATTATTGTACCAGAGGTATTGAGACCATATTGTGGTTTTAATGTGATAGACTAGGTGTTCGCTGCGGCCATATACCATTCATTGGGACACAAAGCACTCTCCTAGAGAATTTTCAAACGCCATAAGGGTTTTCAATACTAGAATTATTGAGACCGAATTATGGGTCTGTCGTAACAGATAGTGTTAGTTTTACTGTAAAGTGACACTTGTCGCGATTCTTGTTGTTGTCCACATATTACATTTGGTTCATAATTCTAAAACATATGAACAACAAAAAAATCATTCTTTCATTACTTTTTTCTGGCCTAACAACTGTTGGGTTTTCACAATTTACATTCTCTGTATCACCTGGTCTTGGTCTTAATACTGCTCAGGTTGGTTACAAGGTTAATCCCAAAATAGTTCCGTTTTTTGGGTTTCAATATGCCACAGGTTCTCTTACTCAAATAGACTCCTACGAAGAGTATGATAGAGACAGAGGCACAATCGTACAGGTGAAAGACGAAGTAAAGGGTAATGGCGGTATTTTCTTACCTAACCTAGGTGTAAAGTACTTTTTATTACAAAAAGAAAAGGTTTCTACCTACGCTCTTACTAGTTTTTCTTTACCCATTATTACTGGTAAAGTGACCGACTCTGACGGCGAAGTGATTCGATTATCCGATGAGCTTGATAAGTTTGGTGTATGGGGAGCAGAACTAGGATTTGGAGCAGAATATTTCTTTGATAAGAATTTTAGCCTAGGCGGCGAATTTGGTGTGAGGTACATTAGTGCAAAAGCCGAGCAATCCTTTGACGATAGCGTATTCAATCCAAATACAGGTAGTAATATACCCTCAGAATCTACAACTAGTTTTGCCGCTGCACTTAATCCTACCTATTCTAAAATTAGCCTAAACTTCTATTTTTAAAAGAGACTAAAAAGCCTTCTCCATTTCTATCATTTTGAAATCAAGAAGGCTTTTTATTGATAAGTTAGTTGAATGTCTGTATCCACCAACTCGCTAGTTGAGTTAGAGGGCAGAGTGTATTCCTGTCACTAAGGACAATCCAGTTTCAAGACCAAATACTGTAAAAAACCAGTATACTCACATCTTAACTGAAAAGTGCTGGCATTGCCTTAAGCCCATAGCATCTTTAAAAAAGATTAGCACACTGGAAGTATTGTCACTTTATTGTGACCAATTACAGTGCATATTGCCGAAAATCACTGTATTCCAATTTTGACTTGTTCCAAAATCCCACTACCGTTGCAGTAAATAACATAACACCATGCGTACCTTATTCTTTCTTTACTCTTCACTCTTTACTTTCTCTCTTGTGGCACAACAACCCCTGGATTCTATAAAAGTATCTGCCACTAGAATGCCTGTAAAATTACACGAAAGTGGAAAAAACATTTCCATCCTGTCTCAGCAAGAAATACAACAATTACCCGTTACAACTGTGGATGAACTCCTTCAATATGTTGGCGGCATTAACCTGAACTCCCGTGGCGGATTTGGCGTACAGTCAGACATAGGAATACGAGGAAGCACTTTCTCTCAAGTTTTAGTCCTAGTAGACAACCAACGAATTAATGACCCGCTTACGGCTCATTTTAATAGCAACGTTCCCATACCTCTCAGCGAAATACACCACATAGAAGTAGTACGCGGTTCTGTTGCTGCAAGTTATGGTGCAGATGCAGTGGGCGGTATTATTCATATCAAAACAAAAACTTACTCTGCTCTATTCACTGATGAGGAATATTCTGACATTAATGGAAGTATTGCGTACGGAGAGCATAATCTTACACTTACAGATTTAGGTCTACACCAACAACGCAAAAAATTTGGCTTCTCTGCCTCTATGAAATCAGCAAGGTCTTCAGGCGAGGAGTATGTAAATCCAAATTTTACCCAGTTTGGGTTAGGAGATAGTTTATACAACAACTACTTTGACCTAAAAACCTATACCGGAGCTGCCGCTTTCAGAGGCAAGCGACTAAAACTATACGGAAGAGCAGGCTTCGATACTCGCAACTTTGGCACAAAGTACTTTTACACGGCCAATAAATATGATGAAAGTACCGAATTGGTTAATTCCTATTGGACACAGACCTCGGCCATATATGACAATGAAGTAAGTACTACGGAGCTGAGTGCTAGCTATAGAAATACGACAGACAGCTTCACTTTCAATGCTCTTTTTCCCAATAATTTTCATACTACACAAAGGTTAAATGCTACGTTGTCTCAACAGCGAAAAGTCAATGGAATAGCCCTTAGATTTGGCCTTCAGACCGATTGGCAATACATAGTAAGTACGGATAGAGGAGATCATAATCTGATGTCTAATGGCATTTTTTTACTGGCACACAAGCGAATACATAACTGGAGTCTAAACGGTGGTTTGCGAGGTGAATTTTCGGATAAAATAGGAGCTCAACTAGTACCGCAGCTCAACGTAGCCTATAGAACGAAACACTATGTGCTACGCTCCTCTGCTGGAAGATCTATTCGACAAGCAGATTTTACAGAGCAGTATAATTTTTACCTACGTAAAAATACTCCTGGTGGTTTCAGTATTGGAAATCCAGACCTAGCAGCAGAGTCTGCATATACCTTTGACATAGGAATGGACGCCTTTATTTCTAACGGCCTACAAATCACCAATACCGTTTTTGCACGTCAATCATCCAATCTAATAGACTACACTCTTACGAACTCTACTGACATTAGTAACCTCATAAACCTAAGAGATAGCACAGACTATTTTTATGCTCAAAACATTAAAGAGTCTTTCACTTGGGGAAACGAGTTTGGAGTAAAATATAAATACGAGCATAGACATGGGGTACTATCTGCTGCTATAAACTATACATACATTAATACTACTGCCCCAGATAGTGTAGTAAGCAAGTACATAGCCAATCACCCAGTACATAACATCAATGGTAGTATGAATCTATCCTATGATGGCTTCGGGCTGAATATAGGAGGTGCATACATAACTAGAAATGCAGATGCTATTGCGTCGATCAATGGTGAGATACAACCCAACTATGCGTTGCTAAATGCCAAACTAAGCTATACCGCAAAGGGCTTTCCTGTATCCGTATATCTTGATATACGTAATATACTAAACACCCAATACCAGGAAATACTAGGAGCCAATGTACCCCAACGATGGATCCTTGGAGGTATCCGTTGGAATATTAGGCATGTGAAGTTACAGATGCCTACTTTACATTAGAACTACTGAACACGTAAACTTCTCATCTCAACAAAAAGACACGCCCTAGAGCGTGTCTTAAACCAAAAATTGAGTGCCAATTAGCGTTTTATAGTGCTTTAATAAGAGTTTCTAGGTCAGACTCCGATATTTTAGTCATTGCAGTTACCGTCTCCAAGTGGGGGTCGGTAATCTTAGAATCAATCAAAGCATATTGCAAATCTTTATTCGTATCGACACAAACCGCAAGAAGTTTAATATTCCAACCGAGCGGAAGAATGAAATTGCCAGAGTTAAACTCTTCTAAGGTAGCATCAGCAAATAAATTTACTACTGAGTTTTCTTCAAATATCGTATACACCGTAGTATTAGAGTTAGTAAATTCCTTTGGCAGTTTTAGTCTTACCTGACCTCCTTCAGGTGCATTGATATACTTATCCAAATTACACCAAGATAGGAAGTCAAGATTCAGATAGTATCTACCAGAATCTTCCCTATTTATTGTGTCACGATCGGGATCTAACCAAGAGGAATCTGCGGTCACCCAATTCACACCCATAGATTTATCGGCATTAGTTACTTCTCGACCTTCAAATACTTCCATACGCGGGTCTATATTTTGAGTAGGAATAGAAACTTGGTAAATTCCATTGAGCTCTACCGGCAGATTGTTGGCAGATATCTCAATATTAAACATACCACCAGAAGTAAGTAGCTGATCCCCAGCGAGTGTAGTTATTCCAGAAAATATCATGTCAGATTTGCGTGTGTACTCTGTTATAGCTACCTCTAAATTGCCGCTTACCGGATTGCCGTTTTGAATAAGTGAGCCGGCACTAAAAGCATAGGTGAAACCATTTTGGGAAGTGATTTGGAAGAAGTTGGAAGCATCTTTCGTAAATTGTTGTTTAACTGGAGCTTTGCTTGTCAAAAATGCCTTCCCAGATGTGAATTGTGTTTCGAACTCGCTAATTCTTGGGCCCGTGACCTCTTTATTATTGCACTGAACAAAAAGGATTACCAGTACCATAGAAGCTAAGACTTGTGCGATTTTTTTTACCGTTTTATGCATGTTATTTTGAGTTTGTTTGATTCTATATACGGTCATACTCTCACTATGGTTGGGTGAAACGCTCCATTTTCTCATTCATAGTGTTTACATTTGACCAGTTTCTGTATGATAAGAGCCTTACTACTACTATTAAGTTGCATTCCACTTTTTGCCCATGCCCAATTCAATAATTGTGTAGATTCCAATAGGATAAATCCATACTACCAATGCAATGACCCCACTTTTGACCCGGTGTGTGGATGCAATAATGTAACCTATCGCAATGGGTGCGAGATGACCAACATAGGTGGGGTAAATTATACCTCCGCAGATCAAAATGGTGTTTGCAGAAATGACTTCTTCTTTTATCACTTCTACCCAAATCCTGTGGCAGATAGGATGAATTTCAGTATGCAGTTTGCCTCCCAAGAGGTAGCTCCAGCTTCCATGCAGATATATGATATCTACGGCAATGCAGTCTATTTTCAACTGCTCAATAGTTTTTCCGATTTTCCCACTACCCCGCAAACCATCACCTTTACCAACCTAGAGACTGGTATGTACGTGATGATAATACAGTCTCGTGGAGTCTTTAAAATTTCTAAATTTATCAAACAAACATTTTAATTATTAATGAGAATACAAACCATACACACCGGCAATTTTATGCTAGACGGCGGAGCCATGTTTGGGACTGTTCCCAAAAGTATTTGGCAACGAATAAACCCAGCAGACCAGCAGAATATGTGCAACTGGGCTATGAGATGCTTGCTCGTAGAAGATGGCGACAGGCTTATACTCATAGATACAGGAATGGGCGAAAAGCAAAGCGAAAAATTCTTTGGCTACTACTACCTCAATGGCATACACTCCTTACAAAAATCACTGAACGATGCCGGTGTAGATTTCAATGACATTACAGACGTGGTCCTCACACATTTGCACTTCGACCATTGTGGTGGTGGCGTAAAATGGAACACAACGAAGGATGCCTACGAGCTCACTTTCCCGAATGCAAAGTACTGGGTACATCCGGAGCATTGGGAACATGCCATACAGCCAAACCCGCGAGAAAAAGCATCATTCTTAACAGAGAATATGCTGCCCATACAAGAAATGGGACATCTTCATTTCATTGGAGTAGACCTTAGAATATCTGAAAACATCTCAGGAATACTAGCACAAGGACATACCGAATCTATGTTTTGTCCTAAGATAGATGTGAATGGTAAAACACTTGTATTCTTGGCAGATATGATACCAAGTGCAGGACACATACGGCCCAATTATGTAATGGGGTATGACATACGCCCGTTAGATACCATGCGAGAACGAGCAGCATTCCTAAAAGAAGCCGTAGTAGAGGACTATACACTATTCTTTGAACATGATCTACACCTTGAATGTGGCAAACCCATACTTACGGAGAGGGGTTATAAGCTTGGAGATTCCGGTAGTTTGAAGGACTTTTTTTGAGCCAATCGGTTACATATTGCTATCCTCTCATGTTGAAAAGAACACCTTACACTTCACCCGTCAGATAAAACGATTTACCTCTGCTCACACATCTAGTATAGACTACTTTTGCAACCATGTCTTTCAACCTGAAATCACCCTTTGAACCTACCGGAGATCAACCGCAAGCTATAGAGAAACTGGTACAAGGGGTAAATGATGGTTTGCCTGCACAGACACTGCTAGGTGTAACTGGATCTGGAAAGACGTTTACCATGGCCAATGTGATACAACAAACACAGAAGCCCACCTTAATAGTAAGTCATAACAAGACGTTGGTAGCACAACTCTATGGCGAGTTCAAGCATTTTTTTCCAGAGAACTCGGTACAGTACTTTGTATCCTACTACGACTACTACCAGCCAGAGGCATTTATCCCAACCTCCAACACCTACATAGAAAAAGACCTCAACATAAATGAGGAGATAGAGAAAATGCGACTAAAAACATCTTCTGCACTACAGAGTGGACGAAGAGATATAATTGTTGTAGCATCGGTTAGTTGCATATACGGTGCGGGTAATCCAAATGATTACGAAGACAGTATTATCCGCATAAGCCGCGGACAAAAAATAGCAAGGAATACACTTTTGCAAGCACTAGTAGGCAGTTTGTATTCTCGTACCACTGCAGATTTCAAACGAGGTACTTTCCGCGTAAAAGGAGACACAGTAGATGTGTACTTGGCATATGATGATATCGCACTGCGAATTGGTTTTTTTGGCAATGAAATAGAAGATATAGAAACCATAGACCCCATGACGGGTCAACGCATAGAAGTTCTGCCAGATGCAGCAATTTTTCCTGCTCAACTCTTTATAACACCCAAAGATAGACTGAACAATGCGATTACTCATATACAAGACGATATGGTGACACAAGTAGAGTATTTCCGCAGTATTGGTAAACCACTAGAGGCTAAGCGACTGCAAGAACGTACCGAGTTTGACATGGAGATGATGCGAGAACTCGGCTACTGCAGTGGTATAGAAAACTACAGTAGGTATATGGATGGTCGGGAGCCCGGACAAAGACCGTTCTGCTTAATAGATTACTTCCCAGACGACTATCTAATGATAGTAGATGAGAGCCACGTAACCTTACCGCAAGTAAGAGCAATGTACGGAGGGGATAGAGCGAGAAAAATAAACTTGGTCGACTACGGTTTTAGGTTGCCAGCTGCATTAGATAACAGACCTCTCAAATTTGAAGAATTCAAGGAAGTGATCAACCAAGTGGTATATGTAAGTGCGACACCTGCAGATTACGAAATAGCCGATAGCGAAGGCGTAATCGTAGAACAAGTAATTCGCCCAACAGGTCTCTTAGATCCAATTATAGAAGTGCGACCCATTACCAATCAGGTAGATGATTTGCTGGAACAAATAGATGAACGTATTAAAATGGGTGACCGTGTTCTGGTGACTACACTAACAAAACGTATGGCAGAAGAACTGGATAAGTACATTCGAAACCTGGGTATCTCTGCAACCTACATACACTCCGAAGTGAAGACTATGGACCGTGTAGAGATACTCGATAGACTGCGAGCTGGAGACATTGATGTATTGATTGGTGTTAACCTACTAAGAGAAGGGCTAGACTTACCAGAGGTGAGTTTGGTAGCCATACTCGATGCCGATAAGGAAGGATTTTTGCGAAGTGAAAGAAGTCTTGTGCAAACCGTAGGACGTGCTGCACGTAATGTGAACGGAAAGGTGATCATGTACGCAGATAAAATCACGGACAGTATGCGTAAAACGATAGACGAAACCGAACGACGCAGACTTGTACAGATGAAACACAATGAGGAGAACGGTATCAATCCCGAGACCATTATTAGAAGTAAAGAGTCTGTCTTTGAAAAGAAAGATAAGTCTGCACTAGAGCTAGTAACCAACCCCTACGAAAGAAGAGAAAGTCCAATGAGCATAGCCGCAGATCCTGTGATGCAGTATATGAGCAAAGATGGGGTGAAAAAAGCCATAGAGAGCACAAAATCTCAAATGCTACGAGCTGCCAAGGATTTGGATTTCATAGAAGCTGCACGACTCCGAGATGAAATGAATGAGCTTGAAACCAAGCTCAAAGGAATGAAGTAAATCTGCTACTCCTGATTATTTCCCATCTCTTTTCTTTTTCTTTGTAGTTCTACAATGAAAAAGCAACTGATTATTTTACTTACACTCCTTTCTGCTTGTGCGAGCACACAACAAGTAAGCTACGTAACCGGCGTATCTCAAGCCACGGTAACACTTCCTGAAGGAGCAAGAAAGGTCACCGTAGTTAATAGAGTACGACTCGCATACCCTTACAATAAAAGTACTACCTTGTTAAATCCGAATAATCCAAATTTGCTAAATGCTGCTTTTAGTACGTTACAAAGCAGTATTCAAAACCAGGGCTATCTGCGTATATTGAGCCAATCCAATGCCTTTAAGCAAAATGCCAATAGCATCTTTCCTACACCTCTCAGCACCTTAGACCTGAAACAAATGGCGACAGGGTCAGACCTAGTTATCTCATTGGAAAAATTTGGGCAACGCATAGAAGACACCTACACCATAGATATACGCCGCGAAAACTTGGGGAATAGCACCTACCGTGAAGTAGATTTTTACATCGGGAAACGTACCATTAATGTATCCCTTGGATGGAAGCTATACAATACTGAAACAGGTGAAGTAATCGATACATGGGAAGAAAAAGACAATTACTTTTATGAATCTGAAGCCCGCACTAGAGTGCGTGCTACAGAGCTGCTTAGGGCAAATTATCGTCGTGAGTTACAAAATAAGGGTAACAAATACGGACGCAGGTATGCTGCACGTATATCGCCAACCGTAAATAGAAGAACTGTACCGCTTTATAGCAATGGCAACGAAGCTCTTCAAAAGGGGATACTCGCCGTGCGTGGAAAAAACTGGAAAGAAGCCAAGAAGATATGGACCAACGGGCTTCTGTATGAAGAAAAACGCCGTAAAAAAGCCATGCTCTTGCATAACCTAGCCATTAACCAAGTACGAAAAGGCGATGTAGACAAGGCCAGAAGATTTGCCGCACAAGCTGCCGAACAGCACCCACTGGGCGTAAAGACACAGGGATTGGTAGGCTTTGCTCCCGCAGACCTTTAGGTATATTCCCCGTTATGAAACTGAGTACTTACCTATTTAAACCCATTGACAACATACCCATCGTACTTTGGCGTATCGTTTTTGGTAGTGTTCTATTTTTCGAAACCTGGGGAGCCATAGCCGTAGGTTGGGTAAAGCAAGTTTATATAGACCCGCCACTTTTCACCTTTAACTTTATTGGCTTTGAGTTTCTACAACCGCTTCCTCCATACGGCATGTATGCCTGGTTTGGGTTGCTTGGAATTTTCTCTCTTGGTGTCATCTTTGGGTATAGATATAGGCTATCTATTCTACTTCTGACGATAGGCTGGCTTGGTGTCTACCTTATGCACAAGACTTCCTACAACAATCACCATTACCTCATGACCTTATTGTGTATGATGATGTGTGTGGTGCCGGCCCACAAGGCAGTAAGTTTAGATGCCAAGAGTGGCCGAACCTCCCCACTATCTGTCTGTTACAATCTATACCTACAGCTGTTTGTGTGGTTATTCCTTATCGTCTTTTTTTATGCAGCTATCGCCAAAATATATCCCGATTGGTTGGCAGGCACTCCCCTTACACAATGGCTTTCCTATAAAAAGGATTCTGCCATAGGGTTCTTATACCAGTCCGACTTTCAGGCACTTCTTATGTCGTGGGGCGGTATTGTCTTCGATTTGCTTGTGATACCTGCATTGCTTTGGAAACCCACCCGTAAGTACGCTTTCTGGATAAGTGTATACTTTCATGTCATGAATAGTATCACCTTCCAAATAGGAACTTTCCCGTATTTGATGATTGGGGCGTGTGTCCTCTTCTACCCCGCAGATAAACTGCGTAAATGGTTTAAGATAAAACATAAGCACAGTACTGAATTACCTTTACCTACCCCAATATTTGCCAAGTTTGCCCTCTCCCTCTTTATTGTTTTCTATGCCGTACAATTTCTTCTACCGCTGCGTCATTATGCAATTCCAGGCAATGTGTTTTGGACAGAAGAAGGCCACAGGCTAAGCTGGCGTATGATGCTACGTAGTAAAACAGGAAGTGCTGTATTTCATATTACGAAGCCAGATGGCACCAAGCTGATACGTGACGCCAAGGCAGACATGACCTACAAGCAATATCGCACTATGGTTACACACCCAGATATGGTATGGCAGTATTGCCAGTTTCTAAAGGAGCAATACACCGATAGCTGCCACATAAAAGCATATGTAGACGTAAGTCTCAACTTTCGCAAACCGCAACCACTCATAGACCCAAACTATAATATGGCTAAGGCTGAATGGCACTTCTTCAAACAAGAAGAATGGATAAGGAAAGGGCCTACATGGGAGGATAAGTGAATTTTTCTCATGAGTACTCGGGAGGTTATATAGGGCTCCTACAATGAAAAAGGGGAAGATTTTGCTTCCCCTTTCAATATCAATAGTACCTAAACATATCACCTTTAGACCTAACTCAAGATGACAGTTACAACTAGGCCATTCCGCCCAAACCGCTTCTGTGACTTGCGTCTCCTGTGTCTACTAAGTCTGTAAGACTCATCTCCAATGCCTTACGGCTTAGTCCTGTCCCTCTAGGATTAAATTGGTGTACACGTCTCATCATATTCCCAATGATTTCTGACGCATCTTTCAGTATGGCCACATCATCTACCTCTCCTTTTTCACTCATTAAGAAACCAAATGTACGAGCCATACCACAGTTGGCGATGAAGTCAGGGACCACAGCCATATTGGCATCGGCATACATGGATATCTCTCCCATGAATATCTCTTTATCTGCAAAAGGGACATTTGCTCCACAACTGATTACTTCGCATTGCCCATCTATCAAACTTGTTACTTGATCTTTGGTAACTAGTCTGCTACCTGCACCCGGTATAAATATCTCTGCACCCAAGCTCCAAATCTGTGCATTCACCTCTCCAAAAGACATAAACCCTTCGGTGTTAGAATTTAACTTGTTGCCATTTCTATTGATAAACATTGCTGTCACCTCTTCGAGCGAGTAGCCCTCTTTATTAATAAGGCCACCATCTTTGTCTATAATGCCAACTATTTTCACCCCATGCTTGGCAAGATAAAATGCTGCTGCTGCACTCACATTTCCCCATCCTTGTATGATGGCTGTTTTGTGATTCATAGTACCTCCCCACAACTCGTAAAAGTGACGTACCCCTTCTGTAACTCCCCATCCGGTAATCATATCAGATACCGAGTATTTCTTAGACACATCAGGCGTGAAACGCTCATCTACAATAGGCAGCAATACACCGCTTTGTAAGCGTGTAATGGCTTGCAGCTTCTCTACCTTGCTATAGTTTTTGTAATATCCTTGTACGACACCTTCTTGTGGGTGCAATACACCTAAATCTGCCGTGTATGGAATAACTTCTCCATACTGATCTACGTTCATATCTCCACCAGTACCATAATAGTTACGCAGCATTGGCATTACCGCTGCGTACCACCTGCGGAGCACCCCTTCCTTACGTGGGTCTGCTGGGTCAAAGTTTATCCCTGACTTGGCTCCCCCTATGGGCGGTCCTGCTACAGTAAACTTTACTTCCATCGTTTTGGCTAGCGATTCTACTTCTCGCTTATCCAATCCCTTTCGCATACGCGTACCGCCACCTGCGGCTCCATTGCGTAGTGAGTTTATTACTACCCACCCTTCTGCTTCTGTCTCTGAGTCTTTCCACTCAAAAACGATCTCGGGCTGCTTATTCTCAAATTTTTTTAATAAATCTTCCATCTTATATCAACTTTGAAAAATCACCGTGTAAACTGCCACTTACACTATCGCTAGATGCTCCGGTAGCCACAGACAATACATTAATTTTATTTTGTACACGTAACAAGCCCAGTAGGGCAAATGCCAATGCTTCTTTATAATTTACTTCCTCTTCACCAGGCACTACTACTTCTGCTTCTGTGTGTGTTTTGATATGAGAAATGAGCGTCTTATTAAATGCTCCTCCTCCTGTAATGTACACTCGCTTTCCGCTCGGGCCACCCTCACACAGGTCTTCTATTGTATTCCCTATCTGCTGAGCAATATGATCTACCAAGGTCTTCATTTTATCCTCTTTAGTAGCTTCACTTAGACGTACTATTCCCCAAAAATTGGAGCTAATCCACTCTCTACCCAGCGATTTTGGTGGCTCGTAACTGTAAAAATCGATTTCGTTCAACTCTTCGAGTAAATCGTAGTCTATGACTCCACGTTCCGCTATCTCACCATCTTTGTCATACTCCTGATCAAACTCACGTGCTATTCTATTGAGCACAATATTGCAAGGGCATACATCATACGCTATTCGCTCTCCATTGGTATCTGCACTTATATTGGCAAAGCCCCCCAGATTGAGGCACATGGCAAATTCTCCAAAGAGATATTTGTCTGCAATACCTACTAGCGGTGCACCCTCACCATCCAGCACTACATCTATCGCTCTAAAATTAGAAACCACAGGCAGTCCGGTAATGGCGGTGATGCTATTGCCATCGCCTATTTGCACGGTAATATTATTCTCTGGCTGGTGAAACACCGTATGACCATGAGAAGCAATAAGGTCAGCTTCTAAGTTCTGATCCTTTAAAAAAGTCTTGATCTCTTCACCGATAAACTGACCGTAAAAGCGATCTGTTTTGTGAAATATCATTGAGTTTTGGTGTCTTAGTTTAGAAAGACGAAGTCTCCACTTCTCTCCATAAGCTATGGTAGTAACTGCGTTTATACTGTATTCCCATGTGCCCGATTCTTGCTCCTCTAGTGTGACGTGAGCTAAGTCCAACCCGTCCATAGACGTACCAGACATTACGCCCACTACATTATACTTTCTCATATATCTTTTTCTCGTTTGCTTGTATTGATTGTAAAAAATCCTCCCCCTCTATACTACTGTAGTTTTCTATGACAAAATTAAACTTAAAAGCCGCAAGTGCAAAGAACAGACCTATGGTCAAACTAAACGTGCGATTGGCAATAATTTATACGTAAAACACTTGAGGTAGCTTACTTTTGTTGAGTAGATGAAAAAGAATTTTATCCTTTTGCTGTTTTCCTTTTTATTTGTTTCCCAAGCAAAAAGTCAAAGTTCTAGCCTTGGCTTTAACGAGTTTGGCATAGGTGGCAACCTTCATATTCCTCAGTTTCCAGATAGATTTAAATCTACACTTGGCTACGGAGTAAACGCCTATGGAAGTTATCAATTCAATGAACGATTTTCTCTTCTTAGCCGGTTTGCTTTCAGAAGTTTGCAACACACAAACACCGACCTCAATACAAGCACTACTTTTCGTGACATTAATTTGACGTTAGCCGCAGGTCTCAATATACCCCAAGTCTCCAATACTCGATTTCTACTGGGAGTACAGCCTACTGGCGTGCTAAATTCTGAAACGAATGCACTCTTTTCTCCACTAGAAAATGCAAACAGTCTTAACCTCTTTGGCAGTATACAAATAGACCTAAATTCTTATACCAAACTAGAATTCAGCTATGCACAACCACTGAGCCAAACCAAGTACCCTTCTTATATAGATGCCATACCGCCTATGATCTCAATTGGCATATCTACCAATTTCAATACGTTGGGCAACCGCGTAAACCACTGGCGAGAAATGAAACGAACGCTCCAACAACTCAAAAACGATACTCTTTATTTTATTAATAGAGCCTGTGTAGGGGAGCTAAGTGATGAGCGATTGGAGGAGATGCTAGCTGCGTACTATACTTTTTCTGCATTTAAAGTACTGAATAAAGAAGATATAGAGAATGGTTTACTCCCCAAGAATCCAATACACTTTGCCGTTATTGGTCAGTTTTATGCAGGTAAAGGCGAGCCTCTAACTACTGGGGTATATCTCCTAGACAATAAGATGCTCAACGTAAGATTCCCTTATAAAAAGTATGTGCCCATTTACAATAGCTCACTCAATTGTATGGGTGCCGAAAGCAATATTATAGGGGGGATTGTCCGGTTTAATACTAGTTTGGGCCGTTAAGAAAACATAGAATTCACAACAATTATTATTTTTGTACAGATGAAAAAAATAGGAATACTCACACTTGTGACTTTTGCAGCAATCTCCGCTGCCGCTCAACATGGCCATACATTGCTAAAGACTCAAGTAGACAGTATGTCTTACGCTGTAGGTATGAATATCGCCTCTAGCCTAAAAAATGGCGGAATAGACACGCTCAACTACACAGTATTTAAAGAAGCTCTAAAAGACGTGATGGAATATAACCACACCAATATGGATGGACCAACCTCTAACCAGGTGGTAAATGACTACGTAGCAGCAGAAAAGGCCAAAAAATCGGATGGTTTTACTGCAGCAGGTACAGCATTTTTAGAAGCTAATAAGAATAAAGAGGGAGTAAAAGTAACTCCAAGCGGTCTACAGTACAAAGTGATACAAGCAGGTACCGGAGCTATACCCGTGGACGGACAAACCGTAAAGACACACTACCACGGGACACTCATAGATGGCAAAAAATTTGATAGTAGCTACGATAGAGGTCAACCTGCCAGCTTTAATGTAAACCAAGTAATACCAGGATGGACTGAGGCACTAAAAATGATGCCAGAAGGCAGCACCTGGGAACTATACATACCGTATAATCTTGCGTATGGTGATAGAGCAATGGGATCAAAAATACCTCCTTACTCTACGCTCGTTTTTACGATAGAACTGTTAGAGGTAGTACAGTAGTGTAATTCTACAGGAAGAAGCAAGACGTATAAGTACCGTGTATATTCAAACGGCACAATCCTATCCATTGCCTTTGATTTCTCCGTGAATAGTTTTTTCTGTTTGTGGGTACACAAACTGAATCTATTGCACACACTTATCTTGATGCTGCTTTAAAAATAGCTCTGGGTTCTGCAGCTGTGCTCTATCCGATGGCAACTCTAAGTCGAGGCAGATAGCTTCCTTTTCTAACTGACTTATGAGCTCCTTGGCCAATGTAGTTTTTCCTATCTGGCGAGCACCTACTAGGACCACAGCGGAAAACTGTAGCAGAAGTTTTTTCATCTCTTGTAGTGAGTCACGTATCACATCATTATTAAACATCCCTATAGATCGAAAATTATAATTTTGATTTATGGGGATACTTATTACACCTAGATTAGCTTGATAAAGCTACGATTGGTCCGATTACTCACAAACGACATAAAAAAAGGCAAGTATCTCTACTCGCCTTTTTGCTATTCTCTATTATTGATTTCGACGGATGTAACCGTTCGTGTCTCCAAGAGCATGACACGACCTCAGACTAACTCAACCTAAAAACAATACTTGTTCTCAGCAATAAGCTTCCTTGCTACTTGCTTGCGAAGAGATACGGTATCCGTCATAGGGTACTTGGTAAATCGCTTTACGCCCATATGCATCATAATCAGCATATCGTCTTTAGCAAATGCAGCTAGTGCGTGCTTGCCTGCTAGGTACGTTCGTTCCATTGCGTCATTTACAAAGCATTTGGTCATTGCTATTTGCATAGCTGTCTCTTCTTCTCCTTGTTGTGCTATGAGTTTTTCTGTCCTGAGCACCGTACTTTCTGCGGTAAATACATCAAGTGCCATATCTGCTAGATTCATCAAAATCTCTTGCTGCTTCTCTAGCTCCATCATATACTTCTGTGCTGCTGCACCTGCCGCCATGAGTATGGCTTTTTTGGCTTGGCGTACTGCCTTCTTTTCCTCGTACAGAGCAGATCCATCTCCTTCGTCTCCGAAGTCCGGTATCTCCATCAACTCTTCCTGTATCTTCATGGCAGGTCCCATTAAATCCAATTCGCCTTTCATCGCTTTTTTCAGTAGTTGACCTACAGAAAGCATACGATTGATTTCGTTAGTCCCCTCAAAGATTCGATTGATACGTGCATCTCTGTACATACTTGCTACCGGAAATTCTTCGGAATATCCCGTTCCGCCAAATATTTGTACTGCTTCATCTACCACATAATCCAATGTCTCAGAGCCCAATATCTTAAGCAATGCACACTCTATGCTATACTCTTCTGCAGCTATTAGTTTGCCTTCTACTTTGGTCTTGCCTTCTGATACTAGCTCGGCTATTTTTTCAGTAATTAATCCAGACACTCTGTACGTAGCACTATCTGTAGCATACGTCTTGATGGCCATTTCGGCAATTTTGTGCTGTATCGCTCCAAAACTACTGATTGGTACACCAAACTGGTGACGCTCATTGGCATAGTTGATAGCTATATCTATACTTTTCTTACTGCCGCCCATTACCATAGCACACAGCTTGTATCTTCCTATGTTTAGCACATTAAAGGCGATTTTGTGTCCTTTCCCTATCTCACCTAGTAGGTTGTCTTTTGGTATACGTACATCGTCAAAAAATACTTGACGTGTACTGCTTCCTTTTATACCTAGCTTTACTTCTTCGTCTCCTAGGCTTAGTCCTGGCGTTCCTTTTTCTACCAAGAACCCGGTAAATTTATCGCCATCAACCTGAGCAAATACCGTAAATAAATCTGCAAATCCAGCATTGGTAATCCACATTTTAGCTCCGTTGATTACCCACTCCTCTCCGTCTAGTACTGCTTTAGACTTAGCTGCTAATGCATCACTGCCACTATCTGGTTCTGTGAGGCAGTATGCCGCTTTTATTTGACCATTTCCCAATCCTGGTAAGTACTTTTTCTTTTGCTCTGTTGTACCGTAATACAAAATAGGCAATGTGCCTATTCCCATATGTGCTGCAAGTGCTACACTGAAACTTTGGCTTTTGCCGAGTTCTTCGCTTAGTACAGATTCAGTATTGAAATCTACAGACATTCCTCCATACTCCTCTGGCAACGCAGCTCCTAGAATACCGAGTTCAGCCGCTTTCTCCATCAATTGGGGTATTATATCTGGATTCTCAGACTGCTTATCTATTTTGGCACGCAGATGATTCACTTCTTTTTCTAAAAAATCACTTGTCATCTCACGAAACATCTTCTGCTCTTCGTTGATTTCCTCTGGAATAAATGTACTCTGTGCGTCCTGCTCTTTGATTAGGAATTCGCCGCCTTTTAGGTTTATCTTGCTCATATCTTTATTTTAAGAAGTCAGTTTGCAGAAGTCAGATGTCAGACTTTTGCTGGTGACCCTCATTTTTACTTTATACTATTTCCAAGTCCATTTAACATTCACTGGACTTCGTTTATTTTTTCTTCTAAATTACTGTACTCATCATCCTTGAGGTAACCTAAGTCTAATGATGCAATCAATAAACTTTCGATCTCTAAAGCAGAACCACAGGACATTGTTATAAAATGCCCAAAGTCCTTTGCCGTTTTTCTTCCTAACCCTTCAGCTAGGTTTGCCATTACAGAAATAGAAGCTCGTCTTAATTGGCTTATCAAGCCAAACTTTTCGTCATCTGGGAAAGTTCGAGTAATTTGATAAATTTCTTTATTCAAAACTCTAGCCTTCTGCCAAACTTGTAGGTTTTTAAAATTATGCTTCTTCATTTCTGATATCTAAATCTGACCTCTCTTAACTGGCTTCTAGCTTCTTACAACCTTTCTAATACTGCCGCTATCCCTTGTCCTCCGCCGATACATGCTGTTACCATACCGTACCTTTGTTCTCTAAGTTTCATTTCTTCTAGTATCTGTACGGTTAACTTCGCTCCGGTGCATCCCAGTGGATGACCTAAACTTATTGCTCCACCATTTACGTTGACAATCTCTGGATTAATCTCTAAACCTCTTAATACAGCCAAACTTTGTGAAGCAAATGCCTCATTCAATTCTATCTGATCAATGTCGTTAAGTGATAATCCTGCTTTACTTAATGCTTTTGGAATTGCCTCCATAGGTCCTATTCCCATGTACCGTGGACTTACCCCTACAGACACACAGCTTACTAATCTTGCTTTTGGCTCTAGACCGAGGTCTTTTACCATTTTCTCACTCATGACTAAAACAAAACTTGCTCCATCACTGGTCTGTGAACTGTTACCTGCTGTTACACTTCCTTTATTTTTAAAAGCTGGGCGTAATCTCGCCAATGCTTCTAACGTAGTATCCGCTCGCGGCCCTTCGTCTGTATCTACTATATAGCTAGACTTTACTCGCTTGTTTGTTTTAGGATCATAGTCTACTTTCTCTACTTCAAAAGGAACTATCTGATTCTTGAACTTCCCATCTACCAAAGCTTTTAAAGCTTTCTGGTGCGAACCCAGTGCAAATGCATCTTGATCTTCACGGCTGACATCATACTTCACAGCTACTTCTTCTGCTGTAAGACCCATTCCTAAGAAATAATCTGGATTCTCAGCTGCGATAGCATAATTAGGCACCGTCTTGTAGCCTACCGTAGGCACTAGACTCATACTCTCTGTACCTCCTGCAATAATGCAATCTGCTAAACCTGCTTTTATCTTGGCTACGGCCATAGAAATAGTTTCTATTCCGCTACCGCAATATCTATTTACAGAAACGCCTGGCACTTCTTGTGGCAACTTACTTCTTACGCCTACCCATCGACCCATCTGCAGTCCTTGTTCTGCTTCTGGCACTGCATTTCCTACAATGATGTCTTCCACTACATTGGGGTCAAATCCGGGTGTGTTATCTATCAAATGATCGATAACTGCTGCTCCCAAATCCACAGGACTGGTAAACTTAAATCCACCTCTCCCTGCTTTTCCTACGGCTGTTCTATATCCGTTTACTATGTATGCTTCCATTATTTCTTTTGAGATTTTAGATGTGAAAATTTAAACTAAATATCATTTCTGTTTTGCTTCATAAGCTTTTATTAAGAGATCAATTCCCTGATTTTTTTGCTTGTAATGTTTAATTTTGGTTCAATGATGTTTCCTTTTCCTGAAATACATCAAATTTTAAGATTTCTCTTTTAATCTCTTGTCTAACGTCATAAATCTAGTTCCTCAACGGCTTCCCTGTTTTTAATATGTGTTGAATTCTCTCGAGCGTCTTTCTTTCACCCAAAAGGCTCAAAAATGCTTCTCGTTCAAGATTTAATAAATATTGCTCAGTCACTTTAGTGGGTTGTGTTAAATCTCCCCCAGACATTACATAAGCAAGTTTTCTGCCTATGAGCATATCGTGCTCACTTGCATATCCACTAATTCCAAATGCTTCTACTCCAGAGTATAATGCACCTAATGCTGTTCTACCGAGAACTAATATGTCGTCGCGTTGTGGTTTTTGTACGTAGCCATCGTGTTGAAGTTCCAATACTTTACGCTTTGCTTCGGTAATAACTCTTGCTCCATTTACTACTACTTCATCTTTATCGTGGTGCATTACACCTATCTCAAATGCCTCGTGTGCAGATGTAGCCACTTTTGCGGTAGCTATAGTCTGAAAACGTTCAATCAATTTGGGCAACTGTGGATCTCCAGCATAGAAACTATCGCTGGTTCTTAGTACAAATTCCTTTGTACCACCGCCACCAGGTATCAATCCTGCTCCTGCTTCTACAAGTCCGATGTACGTCTCTGCTGAAGCTACGGCTGCATCTGAGTGCAATGTAAGTTCACATCCGCCACCGAGTGTAAGTCCGTGCGGTGCCATCACCACAGGAATACTACTGTATCTCAGCCGCATGACTGTTTTTTGGAAATAGCTGATTACCATATTTAGCTCATCAAACTCTTGCTCTATGGCGAGCATTAGCATCATAGCAAGGTTAGCTCCTGCAGAGAAATTGGGTGCATCGTTGCCTATTACCAGTCCTTTCCAGCCGTCCTTTTCTGCTATGTCTATGGCTTTGTTGATTCCTGTAAGTGTCCCGCTTCCTATGGCATTCATCTTGGAGTGAAACTCAAGACAAAGTACGCCGTCTCCTATATCGTGAAGTGTAGCTTCTTTATTTTTATATACTGGCTCTGGACTTCTAAAGTTATCTAAAACTATGAATGCTTCCGTGCCTGGTATTACTTCATACTCTCCTTTGGCAATGTTGTAGTACTTACGTTTGCCATCTTCAGACTTGTAGAATAATGAATTTCCTTTTGCTTTGAAGTCTGCAATCCATTGTGGAACTGCATACCCTGCTTTTTCAATGTTGCTGAGCACCGTATCAAAACCAATAAGATCCCACGTCTCGAAAGGACCAACATCCCACCCAAAACCTGCTCTAAGAGCATCATCTATTTGATATAAATCGTCGGCTATCTCTGGAATTCTATTACTTGAATAAGCAAGAATAGCTGTAGTTACATCTTGGTAGAAGTCTGCTGCAGCATCTCCACCATCGTAGAGTATTCCTAGTTTGCTCTTTAGTCTATTTGCTTTTCTGGCTTTACCTATAGATTCATACCTGGGCTTATCCTTCGGCTTGTATTCCAATGAGTTAAGATCTAAAGCTTCTATCACTCGCTTACCGTCTGCATCTTTGCTTTTCTTATAGAACCCTTGCTTAGTTTTATCCCCGAGCCAGTTGTTCTCCAGCATTTTCTCCAAGAACTCAGGAATAGCAAACCAATCCTTCATCTCGTCCTTTGGACAGTTTTGACCCACTCCGTTGGCCACTTTTACTAAGGTATCTAGTCCTACTAAGTCAGAAGTTCTAAAAGTTGCAGACTTAGGTCTTCCAGAAACTGGCCCCGTAACAGAATCTACGGCCTCTATGCTCAAGTTGTGCTTTTGCATCATCTTGAAAATAGCCATGATACTGTATACACCTATTCTGTTAGCAATAAATGCCGGAGTATCTTTTGCCTTTACGGTAGTTTTCCCAAGGAAAAGATCTCCATAATGCAAAAAGAAATCGACTACTTCTGGTTTGGCTTTAGTACTCGGTATTATCTCTAAAAGCTTGAGGTATCGGGGCGGATTAAAAAAGTGCGTTCCACAGAAATGTGCGGCAAAATCTTCGCTTCTTCCAGCAAGCATCATTTCTATTGGAATGCCAGAAGTATTACTGGTGATCAATGTGCCATGTTTGCGATGCTCCTCTACTTTATTGAATAAATCAATTTTGAGGTCGAGACGCTCTATGATAACTTCAATAATCCAGTCCGCATCTTTGATTTTAGACAAGTCATCATCAAAGTTTCCGACCTTTATCCTATTCGTAAATTTCTTGCTGTAGATCGGGCTAGGGCTGCTTTTCAGTGAAGACTTGAGTGCTCTAGCGGCTACGTGTGCATCTATACCTGCTTCATTTTCCTTTGAGTTTGGAAAATTTTTGAGGTCGAGTAAGAGTACGTCTAAACCAATATTAGCAAAATGACAAGCAATACGGCTTCCCATTACCCCTGAGCCAAGTACGGCTACTTTTTTTATGTGTCGTGTACTCATTTGTATATTTTCTCTTTCTCTAATTCCCTGTATTCCTTCAGCAGTCGTTCGTTCGTTCTGTGTAAGTAATTTACATCATCCAGCAGTTTCATCATAAGCACAGAACCTTCTATCTCTGCTACTATGAGCTCTGCCTTTTCTTTAGATTCTACCTCATCTAACACATTGGAATAGAGGTGCTGCATTGTTTTTATCCATGCTTGAAAAAACTCCTTTATGACTTCGCCAAAAGCCGGAACACTATTTTTGGTTTCCAATCCTATATTGACTAAAAAATCTCCCCCTTCTTCAAAAATGAAAATTTCTTCTGCTCGCATAGCCAACTCTCTTAATCTGTCATACGGTGCCAAAGAATCATCGTATCCTTTAGAAAACACCTTAGTAATATAATGCTCCTTTAATGCGGTTAATACTTCAAGCATCAAAGACTCTTTACTCTCAATGTAGTGATACATACTTCCCTTGAGTAGCCCATTAGCATTAGCTAGGTCATTCATAGAGGTTCCATTGTATCCTTTCGTTTTAAATACCGAAAGTGAATTTCGCAGTATTGTGGTTCTATCTAACTTGGGCTTCGCCATTTCTGTGTGGCACCAAAGTTAGTAAAAAAAATTCAAAAAACAAACGGTCGGTAGATGATTCGTCAATGACAATTGTCTTCAAACCACTCAGGACAATATTATTTACACACTACCCGTTCTCTCAATACCAAAACATACACATGCAAAAAATACTTTTAATCATTCTAACTGGCTTAACCATCCAATCTTTTTCCCAGCTACCAGCCTTCGAGCTACCTTCTTACCACCGGGCCATATCCAACGAAGGCAGACCCATACCACACCGCTACCTCGGCGAGTCTCACGTAAAATTCTCTAAACGAATACACCGCATAATAGACGGGAGGCAAAAACAAAATAAGAACATCACTTGGCCCAAAAACCCTTTGAATACGATCATTTGGACGGCGGTGACCAAAGGATATCCGGAAACAGGACAACCCGTAGCCTATAGAAATGATTCACTTAGCAGCACTATGACCGTACAAGAAGTGTACGCCAAAGCATCCGACTCTATTGTGGTTCCTATATATGATCCTGTTACGCAGTCTACAACCAATACACTAGTGCCCAACCCGTTTGATCCCAGCACCATCAAAAAATTTAGACTTATGGAAGATTGGATTTTTGATGCTCAACACAGCGACTTGAAACCACGCATCATCGCCATTGCTCCCCTTTACAATATGACGAGCCAAAGTGGTGTGCCGCTTGGCGAAGCAGAACTGTTCTGGGTAAAAATGGACGAACTACGACCTATACTTGCTCAGCAAGAGATTTTCAATAAACGTAATGACGCCGCACGCTTGAGCTACGACCACTGGTTTGAGATGCGACTCTTTGCCAGCCATATCGTAAAAGAAAGCAATGTGTACGATCTTGACATCGCCTACCAAGAGGTTTTTAGAGATGACGGTGTGGAAGCACTACTGGAATCTGACCGCATCAAAAACGATCTTTTTGTCATGGAGCACGACTTATGGGAGTATTGAAATATTGCTAAAAAGTGCTCTATTTATTCTACGAAACTTCCTTACTTTTGCCCACTCAAAATAGAATAAAACACCATGGCATATTTCTTTACATCAGAATCCGTATCAGAAGGACACCCAGACAAAGTTGCTGATCAAATATCTGACGCACTTATAGATCATTTTCTGGCTTTTGACCCAAGCAGTAAGGTTGCTTGTGAAACATTGGTAACTACTGGTCAGGTATTTTTGGCTGGTGAAGTAAAGAGTAATACTTACCTAGACGTTCAGAAAATAGCACGTGAGACGATCAACAAAATAGGTTACACCAAAGGTGAGTACATGTTTGATGGCAACTCTTGTGGTGTACTAAGTGCAATACATGAACAGTCTCCAGACATAAACCAAGGAGTAGAGCGTGCTAACCCAGAAGAGCAAGGTGCCGGTGACCAAGGCATGATGTTTGGCTATGCTACGAATGAGACCGAAAGCTATATGCCTTTGCCACTTGAGCTAAGTCATATGCTACTCAAAGAACTTGCCGAATTAAGAAGAGAGAATAACGAAATCACGTACCTAAGACCAGATAGCAAGTCTCAGGTAACTATAAAATATGATGACAATAATAAGCCTATTGCTATAGACGCTATTGTGGTATCTACACAGCACGATGATTTTGATAACGAGGCAGTTATGCTCGCTAAAATAAAAGCAGATGTAATCAACATATTGGTGCCGCGTATCAAAAAACTATTGCCAGCAGAGACGCAGGCATTATTCACAGAGGATATTACCTATCACGTAAATCCTACAGGAATTTTTGTGATTGGTGGACCACACGGAGATACCGGTCTTACTGGTCGTAAGATTATCGTAGATACCTACGGTGGTAAAGGTGCTCACGGTGGCGGTGCATTTTCGGGTAAAGATCCAAGTAAGGTAGATAGAAGTGCGGCATACGCAACACGACATGTTGCCAAAAACTTGGTAGCTGCTGGTGTTTGCGATGAGGTATTGGTACAAGTAGCTTACGCCATAGGTGTAGCAGAACCAATGGGTCTATATGTAAATACATACGGTACGTCTAAAGTAAGCCAAACCGATGGCGAAATAGCAGATATCCTTATGAAAATGGACAAATTTGACATGCGTCCGTATTTTATAGAGCAGCGATTTAACCTACGTAGCCCTATTTATTCTGAATCTGCGGCATACGGCCATATGGGTCGTAAAACGGAGACCGTTACCAAAACCTTTGTAGATGGCGGAGGCAACGCGATAAACGTAGAAGTTAAGCTTTTCCCGTGGGAAGAACTTAATGGTGTAGAGGACTTGAAAGCAGCCTTTAGCGTATAGTTTATTACCGGTATCATTTATTTGGTACAGTTTTTTTTGAAACCCTAAAAATGTGAACATCAACGAATGTTTGCTTACTAAATTTGTTTATTAATTAGAATAATTTTATGTGTGGAATAGTTGCTTATTACGGTCCAGATCAGGCTTACAATTTTTTAATAAAAGGCCTGCAACGTCTAGAGTACAGAGGATATGATAGTGCAGGAATAGCCTTGCTAAATGGAGACCTTCATGTACACAAAAGCAAAGGGAAGGTATCAGACTTGCAGCAAGTAGCCGAAGGCAAAAACATAAGCGGAAATCGAGGAATAGGTCATACTAGATGGGCTACCCACGGTGAACCAAACACCGTAAATGCACACCCGCATCTCTCGCAAAGTGGCGATATTGCCTTGATACATAATGGAATCATAGAAAACTACGCTACGATTAAAGAGGTCTTAACAGAGCGAGGTCATGTATTCAAAAGCGATACAGATACAGAAGTACTTACGCACCTAATCGAGGAAATAAAAGACAAAGAACAAGTAGACTTACTTGAAGCCGTACGACTTGCCCTAAATGAAGTAGTAGGTGCTTATGCTATAGTAATACTAAGTAAGAGTGACCCTAATACTCTTATAGCTGCTCGCAAGGGTAGCCCACTGGTTGTAGGAATTAGTGATAGACCAGGAGAATTTTTCCTGGCAAGTGATGCTACACCAATCGTGGAGTACACCAAAAAAGTTACGTACCTTAATGACAATGAAATAGTTGCTATTCAAGATGGTGAAATGACTGTAAAGACGATCGACAATAAGGCAATATCTCCATTCATACAAGAATTAAAAATTAGTCTAGAAGCACTAGAAAAAGGCGGATATGAACACTTTATGCTTAAAGAGATTTTTGAGCAGCCCAAGTCCATTTATGACAGTATGCGTGGTCGTTTTGATCCTCAAAACCTAACTTTTGCTATGCGGAGTTTGACGGAATATGCCAACAAAATAAAAAACCTAGACCGCATCATTATTGTGGCTTGTGGTACTTCCTGGCACGCCGGATTAGTGGGTGAATATCTTATAGAAGAGTTTGGTAGAATACCTGTAGAGGTAGAATACGCTTCTGAATTCAGGTATAGAAACCCAATTATTACGGAAGATGATTTAGTAATAGCTATCTCACAGAGTGGTGAAACTGCAGACACACTTGCTGCTCTGGAGATGGCAAAAGAAAAAGGAGCTACGATATACGGCATTTGTAATGTAGTAGGAAGTAGTATACCAAGAATGACCCATGCAGGGGCATACACTCACGCAGGTCCAGAGATTGGTGTTGCTTCAACTAAAGCTTTCACAGCTCAGGTAACGGTACTCACCCTACTAGCACTTGGAATTGCGGATATCCGTGGTAAAATAACAAGCGAACGATTGAGAGAGATGTTTGCAGCGTTGGATACTATCCCTCAAAAAGTAGAGGAATTGCTTATCAAATGCAACGACAAGTGTAAAGAAATTGCGACCATCTACCAGGACTCACCCAACTGTCTATACTTGGGTCGTGGATACAACTTCCCTGTAGCACTAGAAGGTGCACTCAAGTTAAAAGAGATCTCCTACATACACGCAGAAGGGTATCCGGCGGCAGAGATGAAGCATGGTCCTATTGCACTAATAGATGAAAATATGCCTGTTGTGGTAATTGCAACCAAACGCAATTATTATGAAAAAGTAGTATCCAATATACAGGAAGTAAAAGCACGAAAGGGTAAAATAATAGCCATTGTGACCGAAGGCGATGAAAAAGTTGCTGAAATAGCAGACCACTACATCGAGATCCCAGACACAGAAGACTGTCTTACTCCTTTACTCGCCACGATACCGCTGCAACTCCTATCCTACTATATTGCCGTAATGAGAGGATGCAATGTAGACCAGCCTAGAAACTTAGCCAAATCTGTTACAGTGGAGTAAATCGTCTTTTAAAATATACAGTTTTCAAAGTGTATTATTAACACACTGAAAATTTTCTAAAGCCTAACATTCAAACTGTTAGGCTTTTTTTGTTTTCTACAGGACTGGTTTTTGAAAAGCTCTAGTCAAACAAATAGAGAAATAGTATGAAAAAAACAATTACACTTTTAGCAGCAGCAATGATTCTTATGATAGCGGAGGTGCACGCCTCCAGACTATTCCTAACTACAGGTTATTTTAGGTCTACAACCTACATCTCTGGACAACAACACTTCTCTCACAACGGAGTATTTCAGATAAACAAACTAAGCCCAGGAAAACACTTTGTACGGGTGACCCAACAAAATCATACCACTAGAGGTAACACGCAGCGTAGACACAACAGAGGGCTCGTTTTCAAAGGAAATATAATCATACCACAACAAAGTGATGTCTATGCTCGAGTATCTCCCAGAGGCCACCTTATTATAGACCGAACAATACCCCACAGACGCAACACACGCAGAACTATAACTAATCCACAACGAGGGTGTGGAGTAAACTACAGTAAGCATAGTCGAGGACATACGAGCAGAAGGAAAGCAAGAGCTCCAGAGTTGAGAGGCCAAGCAAATAATAACTTTAATACAGCACTTACAACGATTAAACAAGCCTCCTTCCAGAGCCAGAAAACACTAATTGCAAAGCAATACCTACGAAATAACGATGTGACCAGTAGACAGGTCTTACATATGATTAGAGCATTTACTTTCGAAAGCAGTAAGTTAGAAATAGCCAAAAAAGCTTACCGCAGTACGGTAGACCCACAAAACTATTTTTTGGTAAACCAAGGCTTTGACTTTAGCAGTAGCTCAAGAGCGTTGGATAGGTTCATTAGATAATAATTCCAATTAGTTCTTCATGTGCAGCGGTTATAGCAATCCGCTGCATTTTCTTTGTGCAATAAACGTTATTGCCTATAGCCTCATTAGCGGCAGATAGCAAAGAATATGTATCTGGTACATTCTTTCGAAAAACATTACCTAGCATAATCAGGACATACATGTTTTAATCTTCATGAATTTAGACCTAAACTTGCAAACTGTAAAGTAGAATCGGTCACTAGCCTATATGCACATTAAAAAATCTGTCTTCGAAAATGCCTTAAAACACATGTTTACTGCCAGAGCTATGGCAGATATCTATGAAGCAAACAGGCCAATAACGAGCTACGTACATTCTACCTCGAAAGGGCACGAAGCAATACAACTTGCTACGGCTTACCACCTAAAAGAAATAGACTGGGTAGCTCCCTACTATCGCGATGAGTCTATACTGTTGGGAATGGGATTAAGTCCATATGAGCTCATGCTACAACTATTGGCAAAAAAAGATGACCCTTTCTCGGGTGGCAGGACGTATTACTCCCATCCATCACTATTGAGAGCAGACAAACCAAAAATAGCTCATCAAAGCAGTGCCACAGGTATGCAAGCCATACCAACTACGGGTATAGCACATGGCTTGCAGTATTTGAAAGAAAATAAGCTAAACGAATCAGGGACTAATGGGTCTATAGTAGTCTGTTCCATTGGAGATGGCTCTATGACAGAGGGAGAAGTTGCAGAAGCCTTGCAAATGGCTGTACTGCACCAATTACCAATTTTGTACTTGGTACAAGATAATGACTGGGGAATATCTGCAAGCGGAGACGAGATGCGGGCCATGAACGCCTATGAATTTGCTGCAGGATTTAAGGGTTTACGCAGGAGAAAAGTCGATGGTAGTGATTTTGTGGAAAGTTACAATGATGTAGGTAAAGCAATAAAATGGGTTCGTATGAATCAAAAGCCTATGCTTCTACATACAAAAGTGCCGCTACTGGGGCACCATACGAGTGGTGTACGAAGCGAGTGGTACCGTGATGATTTAGAAGAAGACCAAAAAGAAGATCCCCTTATATTTTTACTTGAGCAAGCACTGAAAAAAGGGTTCAAACAAAGCACCATAGACCAATGGAAAGAAGAGGCAATAGCCCACGTTTCTGATGCCTTTGAACGAGCCGTAGCAGCCGAATCTCCTGCATTGGATTCAGTAACTGATTTTGTGCTCGCACCAACACCCATTACAGAAGAAGTGGGAGAAAGAAGCCCAGCAGGTAATGAAAAAATAATAATGGTAGATGCTGCATTGCACGCTGTAGATGAAATCTTAACAGACCATCCCGAAGCATTGCTGTATGGACAAGATGTAGGTCATAGACTCGGCGGTGTTTTTAGAGAAGCAGCTACTTTAGCCCAAAAACATGGAACACATCGTGTATTCAATACACCTATACAAGAAGCCTACATTATAGGCTCTACTGCTGGTATGAGTGCCGTAGGTTGCAAGCCTATAGTAGAAGTACAGTTTGCCGACTATATATGGCCGGGAGTAAACCAGCTTGTAACAGAACTAAGTAAGAGTAGCTACCTAAGTGGAGGCAAGTTTCCTGTACAAAGTGTTATACGCGTACCAACGGGGGCTTATGGCGGCGGCGGCCCATACCATAGTGGGACCAATGAGAGTAGTATTCTCCCCATTAAAGGTATAAAAATAGTCTACCCCAGTAATGCTGCAGATATGAAAGGACTTATGAAGGCTGCTTTCTATGATCCAAATCCTGTAGTTATGTTTGAACACAAAGGTATATACTGGAGTAAGGTACCCGGAACCGAAGGAGCAAAAAGCATAGAACCGAGTAAAGACTATGTGATACCCCTTGGTAAAGCACGCATACATTTAGAAACAAGCGACGAGGCTCTAGAAAACGGAGAAACCATATCTATAATAACCTATGGAATGGGTGTATGGTGGGCAAGCAATGCCGCCAAGAATTATCCTGGTCAGGTAGAAATAATTGACTTGCGAACCTTGAGCCCATGTGATGACGAATCTATCTACTCCAGCGTAAAAAAGCATGGCAAAGTGATGGTCTTAACAGAAGAAACATTGAATAATTCTTTTGCTCAGGCACTAGCAGGCAGGATACAAGAGCACTGCTTTCAGTTCTTAGACGCACCTGTAAAATGTATTGGCTCATTAAACTTACCGGCTGTACCACTCAATGTAGAATTGGAAAAAGAGATGCTACCAAACGCCGAAAAAGTCTCAATTGCACTAGGTAATCTACTGGATTACTGATGAATAGTATATGCTTTGGGACAACCCCAGAACATGAAACGTGTAGCTATTGAACTCTGCTAAAATTCGAAGCGTATATTAGCTTCAATCGATGGTTGATAACCATTGCTCTCGTATAGTCGTGATTGCTTGTTGAAATTAAGATCATCTACAATAAAACTGGTCACTTCTAGTTTGATATTTTCTGTAAACCCGAATCCCGCTGATGCAATAAATCCAGTGCTTCCGTTATTGAAAACACCTAGACCTAGACTGTGTCGCTTGTTGAATTCTGCAAAATTTTGTAAAGCAATATACGCTACGCCAGCAGCATTGATTTTTGCAGCATGCAAAGAATGAGTTATACTAACATTCTTACTGGCACTCCAAGTGTACATAAGGTTTATACCCAGTTCTGGACGAAAATTGCCTTCAGAGTAATTGATAGTGGTGTCTTTAAACTGTACCGTCGAATCGCTAGAGGTTGTAGAGTGACTCTCTGGGAATGGATATCCGGACGGCGTATTCATCTTACTTATATCCAAACCCCCAAAAAATCCATTGTACGCATAGGCAAATCCAAGTCCAAAATCAAGACCCACAGTCTCACCTACACTGCTAGAATCAGTACCAAAGGTAAATTTATTAGGTCCTAAGACTTTATTGAATTCATTGCTTTTAATTGCGTATGCGTATCTTCCTATATCCACACCCAGTGACAAATAGTTACCTTTATCCAGTTCTAATCTATACGATCCATAAAGCATAGTAGAACTGATCAACCTGAGCCTATTTTCTGTACTGCTACTGTGCAAGCCGACTCTAAAATTTTCAGTTATCTTATACTCTCCTATAGCTAGATACGCTAAAGGAACTTCCTCTTTAACAAGGGGATTCAGCAACCCTGAGATGCTTACTACACCTTTATCTGAATCATAGTTTTGAAAGGCTGGATTCAAATACCCAAGTGGTTTGTTATTGCTCAACATGTTGAGCTGAGCCTTAGCATGCATGAAACTAATTGCTACAAAAGCAACTACTATTATTCTCTTCATCTCTTTTTTTATCCCGTGGATGTACTAGCAGACTCTATGTTCTCTAACATATTACTCACTAATTTTTCTAAGCAATATTTTTCATTCCAACCCCAGTCTTGTCTAGCCGCAGAATCATCAATACTATCTGGCCAACTATCTGCAATATTTTGGCGGCTATCAATAGCATACTCCAGAGTGAACTCAGGAATGTGTTTTCTGATTTCTGTAGCCAACTCGTCAGGACTGAAGGATGTGCCTGCTATGTTGTAGCTGCTCCTCAGTTTTATTTTATCTATTGGAGCGTTTGTTATTTCTAGCGTGGCTCTTACTGCATCTTCCATATGCATCATGGGCAATGTAGTGTTTTCATTGAGAAATGATGTATAGCTTCCTGTTTTGAGTGCTTGGTGAAATATATCTACTGCGTAGTCTGTTGTTCCTCCTCCCGGGAGTGATTTCCAACCTATAAGACCTGGATACCGAATAGAACGAACATCCAAACCGTACCTCGCATTATAGTATTCGCAATATCTTTCCCCTGCTAGTTTTGTGATCCCATAAATCGTATTAGGCTCTAGAATGGTACTCTGCGGTGTGAGCAGAGCAGGAGTAGTAGGACCAAATACAGCAATGGAACTTGGCCAAAATATTCGTTTCACACCGTACTCAAGACATGCATCAAAAATATTGAACGTGCCGTCCATATTGAGCTCCCACCCAAACTTTGGATTTGCCTCTGCTGTAGCACTAAGTAAAGCTGCAAGATGATATACAATGGTAGGCTTATGCTTACCAAAACTGTTTGCTATTTGAGCCTTATCCAAGACATTGAGTGTTTCAAAATTGCCATTTTGAAACACAGGATTATCGGATGTACGAATGTCACTCGCTATTACATTTGCAGCACCGTATATTTTTTGTAGATTTTCTACAAGCTCTGTTCCCACTTGTCCACAGGCTCCTAGTACTAATATTTTTTCAGCCATTGCTTATGTTACAAAAATATGTATTCCTATTAGACTTAATGCCAGTTCTTTTCTCCTGCGGGTATTGGTACATTTAAATGGTTTTCTACTGGCGGAATAGGACATGAGAACTCCTTATTATACGCACAATACGGATTATATGCATAGTTAAAATCAAGTACAGGGCTTTCCAAATCTGCTAATTCAAAGTCTAAATACCGGCCTGCTCCATAGGTAGACTTCGCATTGGTAAGGTCCTTAAATGGACAAAAGAAATAATCTAGTTGCTCCACATTTTGGTAGAGTGTAAGTGCTAGATCTGCATCGCCAAGTTTGAAACTGAGTGTGCCATACCGCTTGTATTCTGGCAACCTTTCTGTACTTGTTTTCATTTCAAAAACTGCTCCATTTTGTATTGGTGTAAAGGCTGCTTTTACTCTAAAAACTTCGTCTGGTGTGAAGTAGTTTAATTTTCCAGTAGGAGAAAGGTCACTCTTCGGCAGTATACCATTGGCTCCGCTAAGGAACATAGCACTTGTGCTGTCTCTGTGCCTCATAACTCGTTTGGCATAGCCAGAAAGAGTTGAGTACTCATCTCCTTCAGCCACCATCTCTTGGTTTGGTTTCCACTTCTTAGAAGTATCACAAGCATTACCCAATAAGGAGACTATTGCTACGCCTAACAGTATTGTATTTCTCATTTATTAAATAATAAAAAGGATGCTCCGCAATTTACAAAATTATCTGGTGCAGCCTCATTAAGGCCAAATCCACCAGTAAGATCAATTTGGAAATCGTCATTTATTAGGTAGGTAAATCCACCATTAATAAGGTGAAGTTCTTCTCCAGCATTAGTTAGAAATCCATAAGGCTCTACATAGAAACTCAATTTTTCGGTTAGACCGTACCCTAGTGCTAAGGTGTAGCTTGTTGTAGGATTGGGAGTAAAGCCATCCCAACTCAGCCCGTACTGTATGGCTATTCCAAATCTACTTGTGATGTCGTATGTGAGCGGAACAAGAAATTCTGGGGCAATTTTTTGGCCCTTTATTTTACTAAAGTCTCCTGTTGCTAATTCTGGAATATACAGGTGTCCTAAGAACCCGATGCTCAACCTATCATTTTTGTACAGGTTGGTTTTAAAGCCGATGAAGGAAGTGGAGAAGCCACTGAAAGAAGTGTCTCTTCTATAATTTCCTATGTTCTCATTACATAATGCCACAGTTGGATTCGTTTCTACTCCAACGTTCGAAATGGAATTCGCCCAATTAAACCGTAATTCAACTCTTTCACTTAAACCAAACCTTAATAATGTAGTGTTAACTGTAATATTTCTATTTGTTTCCGTAGTTCCACAAAAATTCCGCTCATCATTCTCTAAAATAAAACCTGTCTCTATCTGCAAGGCTCCTTTCGGCACCACGTTTGGACTCTCGGTAAAATCTGGACGGTCTGTTTCTATCTGTGCTACGAGTGATGAACTTACTAAAAGCAGTAGTATGACAAGGCTATTTTTCATGGTGCAAAATTATTCTTTTATTCCCTCGAGCATAAGTAAGAAAGCAAAGTCCTTAGCTGTTTCTTTCAACGCTTCGAAACGTCCGCTAGCTCCACCGTGACCTGTTTCCATGTTGCAATCCATTATGAGGATATTATTATCCGTTTTCATGTCGCGTAACTTAGCAAGCCATTTAGCAGGTTCCCAATACTGCACTTGACTATCGTGTAGACCAGTCGTGATAAGCATATTGGGATAGTCCTTAGCTTCTACTTGATCATACGGTGAGTAGCTTTTGATATAGTGATAGTACTCCTCCTTGTTTGGATTTCCCCATTCATCATATTCGCCTGTAGTTAGCGGTATTGTATCGTCTAGCATAGTAGTGACCACATCTACAAATGGTACTTGTGCTATCACTCCTTTCCATAACTCTGGACGGTAATTGATAACTGCACCCATCAGCAACCCGCCAGCACTTCCTCCTTGAGCATACAATTTGTCTGCACCGGTTACACCTTCGGCTATAAGGTAGTCTGCCGCATCTATGTAATCAAAGAATGTATTCTTCTTATTGAGCAGCTTTCCGTCATCATACCATTGCCTTCCCAAATCTTCTCCTCCGCGTATGTGAGCAATCACATACACAAAACCTCTATCTAACAATGACAGCCTAATAGAGCTAAAATAAGGGTCTAACGAGTGCCCATATGATCCGTATGCGTAGAGCAGGGTTGATCTATTCATTGGTACTGCTTCCACGTTTCCGGTCTCTCCACTTTGCTCTTTTTTATAGACCACACTCAAGGGCACTTTAGCCCCATCCCTAGCAGTTGCCCACATACGTTTGCTACCGTAGTTACTTTCATCATAACCACCAAGCACCTCCTGTTGTTTAAGAAGTACCTTATCCTTGGTATTCATATCGTAATCGTAAACGCTGCTCGGTGTGGTCATACTCGTATACCCAAAACGAAGCGTCTCTGTATCAAACTCTGGGTTGGTACTGCTCCAACAGTCGTACGTCTCAGAATCAAATTTCATGTAGTGCTCACCTTGCGTAGTTTGGTTGATAATCCGAATATGGTTTTGGCCATTTCTTCGCTCTTCTATTACCATATGATTTGCAAACAGTTCTACCCCTTCTAGGAGTGTGTCTTCTCTGTGTGCTATCACTTCTTTCCAATGGGTACGCTCAGTCATTGTCTCATCTGTATACATTAGTTTAAAATTAATGGCATGCCAATTGGTAACCACGTACCAACGGTCTTGGTAATGCGTAATGCCATATTCTAGACCACGTATTCTTGGCTGAAAAAGCTTAAAGGCATCCTCTGGTTTCTCTGCAAGGAGTATTTGATACTCCGAAGTAATGCTTGCTCCACTACTGATTACAATATACTTCTGGCTTTTGCTTTTGTATACGCCACAGTTGAAGGTATCATCCGTCTCTATATATCTTTCAGTATGTTCTCTAGTAAGAATATTATAGGACATGATCTTGTAGCTACGCAACGTGGTCTCATCTTTGAGCGTATAGAAAATAGTCTGATTGTCTGCAGCCCAAGTAGCTCCACCAGTAGTTCCCTTAATTTCCATATCTAGCTTTTCCCCCGTCTTTAGGTTTTTCAAGTATAGATTGTAAATCCTTCTACTTACGGTATCCTCAGCGTAAACACACAGTTCGTTATTGGGACTTACCGTATAGCTCCCTAATTGGTAATACGCATGCTCTTTAGCCATCTCATTTACATTAAACACTATCTCCTCTGCACCTGCATCTTCCAGCTTTTCCTCACCTTGCTTGCGGCAATAGATTGGGTATTCGCCTGTTTCTTCAAAACGTGTGTAATACCAGTACCCACTCTTGCGAAACGGCACACTAGCGTCATCTTTTTTTATGCGTCCTACCATTTCCTCGTAGAGATCATTCTGTAGCTTTTCGGTAGGCTTCAATACCTTTTTGGTGTACGAGTTTTCAGCATTCAGATAGTCGAGTACTTCCTGGTCCTCTCTTTCATTGAGCCAAAAATAGTCATCTACTCTAGTGTCTCCGTGCATCTTGAGTTCCTTTGGTACTTTTTTAGCTTTAGGTGCTTGCATGGTACAATGATAGAAGTATTGTACAGTAGAATGAAAGAATAGTTATGCCAAAATACATCACTACCCACTATATGAAACGACACATTTTCAACTTATCTTTGTTCCAACTCTAATCAAGTGCTTCATTATACCACACATACACACTCTAAAGATGTCCAATGGGTCACCTTCATACATGGGGCTGGTGGCAGCAGTAGCATCTGGTATAAGCAAGTACGTGCATTTCAAAAACACTACAATGTTTTGCTCATAGACCTGCGTGGACACGGAAAATCAAAGAAGCCTATCTATGAGAAACTAAAACGCTACCGTTTTGATAATATAGGGGATGAAGTCGTTGAAGTACTGGACCACTTAGAGATAAAGACGACTCATTGGGTAGGCATCTCACTAGGCACTATTGTAATACGTGAGATAACAGAGCGGTTTCCGGACCGTGCTTTGAGTATGATAATGGGCGGTGCTATTATGAAAATGAATGCTCGAGGGCAAGTACTCATGCGTCTTGGGGTACTACTAAAATCGGTTGTGCCGTACCTGCTGCTCTACCGATTCTTTGCCCACATAATAATGCCAAAGAAGAGTCATAGAGAGAGCAGAAATCTGTTTATTGAAGAAGCTAAGAAGCTATACCAAAAGGAATTCAAACGTTGGTTTACGCTGGTAGCGGAGATTAATCCGTTGCTGAAGTATTTCCGGTTCAAAGACGCAGGTATTCCTACCCTCTATATTATGGGTGAAGAGGACCACATGTTTTTGCCAAGCATTACCAAAATAGTGCAAGACCATAAAAGCTCAACACTACATGTAATACCTGACTGTGGTCATGTAGTGAACGTAGAACAACCCCATGTTTTTAATGAAGTGGTTGTAGGGTTTTTGAGAGGGGTGTAAGTTACTTAGTATACATAAATTTAGTTATGCTACTAGGCTTACCTTTCTCCAATGTAGATTTATATACGACTCCTTTTTTATAATTTTTTACCGACTTCTCTACCCTATTGCCATTGGTGTCATACGTTGTTTGTGCGTTATACCATAACTTGCCTTTGTAGTAGGACTTGTAGTTGTGGGAGAGTATCGTCTGGCCATCACTCGCATACGTATTCGTATATTCACTTTCTTTTTTACCCTTTGTTTCATTGATGCGTATTGAAGCGAGTTGTTTCTTAAATTTATTACGCTTCTCAACTGTTTTATACAATTCGCCCTTTTCATCTACAGCCAGACTTACTTTGGTGAGGGTACTGTCTTTATCGTATGCTCTGCTTACACACAGTCTAGAGGTATCTCTATGCTTGGCGACCTCTATGCCGTTAGCATCACAGTCAAAATTCCATACATACCTTGGCTTTACCATTATCCTTAAATTTTTGCGTTTGAGGAGTATACTGCGTTATCCCTCTCTCCAGTACGTAGTCTGATTGTTTCAAATAAGCTACTGGTAGCTGCAAGTTATAGGGCCTATAGCTAAATGTAGTATACCCCCTTCCAGTATAACCGATCATAGGGAGAAACGCTCTGAGCATACATGGTATAACTCAAGCTGGCAAGAAGAATAAGGATTGTATTCCGTATTGTATTTGGAGATAATTTCAGTTTCATACTAACTTAGTGATTTTTAGCCTTATAAAAGTTTCATATTTCGAATAACGGGACTTTTCGCCGTAATATTGCAAGGTGAGCACAGCAGTATACATGATACCCAATTTTATTGGTGAATTTGATAAAGAGTACCTACCCAAGCGTACCATAGAAGAGACTTATAAAATCACCCATTTCATAGTAGAAAAAGAAAAAACTGCTCGTGCCTTTCTCAAGGCTATAAGGCATCCTACGCACCAAAACGATTTTGTGTTCGTAGAGCTAGACAAGCACAATAACTATGTCGGATTCAAGCTATTTTTTCATGAGCACATAGAGAAGCACTCCATAGGTGTTCTTTCAGAAGCTGGACTACCTGCCATAGCAGATCCTGGTAGCGAAGTGGCTAAGTATGCACATACCAAAGGTATTCCTGTAATACCATTGGCAGGTAGTTCTTCCCTCTTCCTTGCTCTCATGGCAAGTGGATTCAATGGTCAAAATTTTAAATTCAACGGATACCTTCCCCTAGATACTCGTGAGCGGGTAAAAGCCCTGAAGGAAATGGAAAATCGCTCGCGTAAAGCATCCCAGATTTTTATGGAAGCCCCATACCGAAACAATCCGTTTTTAGAATTTTTAATTAAAAATCTACAAAACGACACCAAACTATGTGTGGCTGTAGACCTCGAAAAAGAAGGGAAAGAGACCATTATATCTAAGCCCGTATCTCAATGGAAACCACGTGAAATAGAGCTACACAAGAAGCCTACTATTTTTATAATAGAAGGGTAAAGAATCACTTCTAATATACAAACCGTATGTTGTATACTACCTGTATAATAAAGCAGTACCTTTGCACCCGCATAACCAAAAAGTAATGAAACGCATCAATCAGTACAAAAAGCTATTCAACGTAGAAGGAGACATAGACCTAGCAGAGCTAAAAAAATCATACCGCAACTTGGTAAAAGAGTGGCATCCAGATAAGCATACTGCTGACGATACCAGAAAAGAAGAAGCCGAAGAAATGAGTCGCCAGATTACAGACGGCTATGCATTCTTACAAAGTATAGCTCCCGACAACATAGCCAAAGGGCTAGAAGAATACACCAATACCATAGAAAATGCTTTCATTGATGATATGCAGCATAAGAGCATGCTCTTGGAAATATCATTTACCGATGGATCTACCTACGAATACTTTGGAGTGAACAAGACCTTGTTTTCTAAGCTCGTTAATGCAGACAAAATGCAGCGTTTTGCTCGTAGAAACATTTTTACTTCTTTCACTTACCGCAAGTCTAAAAAGACTGTGGAAGCGGAGTAATACTCTCTAGATAAGTAGGCTATACTCTCCCTTTTATTACATCTTCCACACATTCTGGATTGAGCAGTGTAGAAACATCTCCAAGGTTTTCAAACTCGCCAGCCGCTACTTTACGCAGTATTCTACGCATTATTTTACCACTTCTTGTTTTTGGTAAACCAGTGGTGATTTGTATTTTTTCTGGTTTGCATATTGGTCCTAGTGTCTTAGCTACCAACTCCTTTATCTCTCTGGCCACTGATTCTTCTAAACTATTCCCCCTGAGTGTTATAAACGCATAAATACTATTCCCTTTTACAGCGTGTGGGTATCCTACTACAGCACTCTCTGCCACATTGGGATGTTCGTTTATCACATTTTCTATTTCTGCAGTACCTAAGTTATGACCACTTACTATCACTATATCATCTACTCTACCCGTTATTCTATAGTTGCCTTTGGCATCTCTTTTGGCACCGTCTCCGGTGAAATACATACCTGTAAACGAGCTAAAGTAAGTATCCGCATACCGTTGATGATCTCCGTATATCGTTCTTGCCATACTCGGCCACGGATGTTTAATACAGAGTCTTCCTTCTGCATCTGCTTGGGTTATCTCGTGGCTACTTTCATCCATTAGGCACGGCTGTATTCCGGGCAATGGTAGCGTAGCATACGTGGGGATATCCTTGGTCACACCTGCCAGACTAGAAATCATAATTCCACCTGTTTCTGTTTGCCACCACGTATCTACTATAGGGCAATTGCTCTTACCGATGTGTTGGTCATACCATTCCCATGCTTCTAGATTGATAGGTTCTCCTACCGTTCCTAGTGTTTTAAGACTACTTAGGTCGTGCTTGATCACCATATCTATATCACACATAGCCAACGAACGAATGGCCGTAGGAGCAGTGTAAAATATATTGACCTTGTGTTTTGCTACTATCTCCCAAAAACGACCCATATCTGGGTAACTCGGCACACCTTCAAACATTACCGTAGTAGCACCTGCACTTAGTGGACCATATAGGATATAGCTATGGCCCGTTATCCAACCAATATCGGCAGTACACCAGTAGATATCGCCATCCTCGTATTGAAATACATTCCGAAAACTATAGTTGGCATATACCATATATCCACCGCAGGTATGCACCATGCCTTTGGGCTTACCTGTACTTCCACTGGTATAGAGTATGAAGAGCATGTCCTCCGCATCCATCACTTCTGCAGGGCATATATCACTCGCCTTAGCAAACTCATCTTGCCACCACACATCACGCCCGTATTCCATAGCTATCTTGCTATTGGTACGGTTTAATACTATCACCTTATCTACGCAGTCGCAACTCATCAGAGCCTCATCTGCTATCTCTTTTAGCGGAGTGATCTTACTGCCTCTGTACCCGCCATCCGCCGTGATTAGCACATTGCACTTGGCATCCATTATTCTATCACTCAGGCTTTTCGCACTAAATCCTGCAAACACAACCGAGTGCACTGAACCAATGCGGGCACAAGCCAATACAGCATACGCTAGCTCAGGCGTCATCGGCATATAGAGGCAGATTCTATCGCCCTTTTTTGCCCCATTAGCCTTTAGCATATTGGCAGTTTTGTTGACATTTTTAGCCAGTTCGTTGTAGGTGATATGCAGTGGTTTTTCATTGGGATCATTGGCCTCAAAGATGATTGCCGTCTGCTCTCCTTTAGTAGCCAAGTGTCGGTCTATGCAGTTTTCTGTGATGTTCAGTTGTGCTCCTTCAAACCACCTTATATCCAACTCATCTGGGTTGGGACTTAGGCTATAATCCAGCACCTTGTCCCACTTCTTATACCATATAAACTCCTGCTCGGCAAAATCTTCCCAAAATTTTTCAGGGTTTTCTTTGCTTGCTTTATATAATTCCTGATACTGCTTTTGGGATTTGACAATGAAATTTGACATGAGGCGAATTTATATTATAATAGATAAATAGCTAATAAATTAGAATCGCTGGAGACACAACAACATAAAGCTCCGTTTATACTACGCCACAGGCAGATAACGGTGCATCGCATTTAACTTAAGTTGAAACAAGGAGAAGAAGGTATACTTAAATTGGGTAAGCAGCACAATAAAGGCTTGGACCCTAAAGCACCAAAACCCTTCGTGTCGCACCTCCTACATACAGGGAATACACTCCTGATTGGAGCTCAGATATATTTAAGGTAACATTGTTATCAACTATTCCTTTTCTCTCCAATATTACTGCACCTATTGAATTGATGAGTTGAATAGCTACAGGCTCTGAAACCACACCTAAATTGACGTGTAATTCGTTTTCTGCTGGATTCGGATAGACTGACACATTCTTTGGCACTAATCTGTCTAGAGACGCTGTCCCAAAGGCTATCCTGCTAATACCAGAGCTGGTAGTCACCCATATATTATCTTTTTCATCTACAGTAATAGCACGTATAGTTGGCCCTACTACTCCTTCCTCTTCATCATAATCTGTCCAAGCATTCCCATCAAATTTAGCAACTCCACCTACCGTAACTAGGTAGTCTACATAGATGCCCGACCAAATGTTTCCTTCTGAGTCCATTGCTAGATCTTCTACAGGATTCAACGTATCTGGCTTCGGCATGGTGTACATTCTAGTATGATTGGTCATCCACTTCATTGTATCATCAAAAACAGATATGCCATCAGACGTTCCTACCCATATATTACCGTCATTATCCTTGAGCAGGGCAGTAGTATTATCACTTACCAATCCATCTTCTTCTGTCACCATCTCAAAATCAGTACCATTAAAAACGGCAACACCACCTAAGCCTGTGGCTAATATAATATCTCCATTATCTGCTTCAAGCACATCCTCTGTACCTCCAAAGGGCAGTCCATCGGCAGCCTTATAAGCTATAAATACAGTGCCATCATAGTGCGTAGCTCCATTGAAATCACTGAACCAAATATCTCCGTTTTTCATTTCAGAGATATTGGTTACTCTGCTGCTTCCTAGGCCATCGACGGTTTTGTAGGTAGTCCAAGCAGTACCGTTATAGAAACTTGCTCCAAAGTCTCCTGCTGCCCATACATTGCCTTCTTTGGTAACTAAAATAGACGACACATTATTGTTGGCTAAACCTGGATGCGTAGTGGTAGTCATAACCTCCCAAGTACTTCCATCGTATATAGCAATACCGCTCTGTGTACCAAACCACATCGTTCCTTCTTGGTCCGAAGATGCACATAGTACATTATTAGATGGCAATCCATCTGCATCTGTGAACGACTTAAAAGACTGAGCAAATGAGGATATAGATAGGACCAAACCTACCAGTAGTATTATTGATTTCATTGTTTGATTATTTTTTTAGAGACTACACCCGTTTCATTTCTGATACTGAGAAAATACATACCACTTGATAGTAGAGAAGCATCGAGTACATTTACTCCTTTGTTGATTTTTGTGGTCAGAACAGTCTGGCCTTGTGCGTTCATTAAAATAGCTGTTCCATTCATATCAGATTCTACGTAGAATCTTCCGGTCAACGGATTTGGGAATATGCTAAAGGTATGCTTATCAATAGCGGTAACGCTTACTCTCTGCCCATTATTAAAAGCTGCTGGAGTAGCTTCCATAAGTACGAAAGGCCCTGTGCCATTCGGGTATCTGCCGCTGGTAACATCTGTAGTCTGACCACCAAAGGTGATTTCATCTACCACCTCTCCTTGGTGGGACAAGTATATCGCTTCACCGCCAGATGCAAGTTTAAAATTGGTATGCAGCGGTCCATCTTCGTCATCGTCATCTGCCCAAATAAGCAAATATGCATCAGGCCCTAGACTCGTATCTGAGAAGCTCCACTTTGCCAAATCATTCAAATCATCGGATAAGGTATATCCCAGTAGATGGATAGACGTATCTCCGTTGTTATATAATTCTATCCAATCTTCATAGTCTCCATTTTCGTCTGCTATCACAGACGAATTAGATGCACAAAACTCATTAACTACCAACTGCTTTACTTCTCTTATTTCATAAAAATTATATGCGGCATTGGTAGGAGAAAAAGTGCCAGAAGAGTCATTTTCTGCATACACGTAGTAGTCTATATTCTTGCCAGATGTAGGGACCACTACACCATATACTCCATCCATAGCTTGATTGTCTCCAGAGCCTCCATCGTCCATCATTTCTACTCTAGAAAAAACAGCTCCACTTTGGTCTCTGTAGTATAAATAAACCGCAGATGCCGTATCTACCACAGTTGTCACTTGAAAATTGCTTTTGTTTTTAACATCTTTTGGTACACTGATACTTGGAGCACCATTAGGCGAAATTCCTTTATAGTTTAAAAGGTATGCAGATCTTTCATCCATTAAATCTGTAATACCAGGATAGGCTACAAAATCTTGAACGGTACTTGTTTTATTGGCTAAAAAATCTGCGTATGAATAGAATTTATTGCTATCCCTACTTACGTCTGTTTTTATTAAATCTTGAAGTGCCTCTAGCTCATTTTTGTACGCTCCATTAGCAAAATGTTCTCGTACTATAGCTCGTATATGAGCGAAGTACATTCGCTTTCTTTGGTCTGTGTTGATGACATTTGTAATGAGCGGTCTGGGATGTACAGAGAAACTATTGACGTGAGCCATAGGATCCATTGTCTTGGCTTCTTCTACTGTAAAGCCTCTAAAAAAATCTGAAGCATCCGTCAATCGAAAACTGCCAAACGATTGGTTCATATCCCAAAGTATAGGATTAAACTGCCCATTCTTATCTTCATACATGTAGTAGTTTTGAGCGTAGCCAATGTAACTATCAAAGTTGACCATTGTATAATTTAACGCATGCATCCACAGCGTCCTATCTACATTCAAAACTTCTTCTATTGCCGCTGGATCGTTGTTTAGCTTGTCTATTAGATTATAAAATGGGGCCCAGCCTATATCCGACTTTAACTCATAGAATTCGTAATAATCTGTACTGTCTTTCCCAAGACTATTGCTCAGGTTACTATTCTCACCATTTAGATCTACTTTAGTAGGATTGCCTTTGATAAACGAACCCGTAGAAGAACCGTAGTGTTGAGCTAAAAATGACTTATCTACTGACTCTATACTCGTGTAAACACCCCAAAAATTGTTGTTTATATAAACATTGCAGTAGTTGGCCAACGATGCTGGCATATAGTTTCTGGCCACTTTATAGGATACTATTTCCCTTGCAAAAGAGGGGTCTTGTATCACATTGCCCAGCTTAATCTTGTCTACACCAAAATGACTTTGATCTAAAACGTAATCCAGTTTAATATTAAACGGATTTTTGGTTCGGTCTACACTCACAGAGCTAAAGCCCTTATACCTTACTCCTATACTGTCATAATACACTCCATCTACCCATGCCGCTGCTAAAAGTCTATCCTTGTCTCCCGCTACGTAGAGACTATCAAGAATATGATCCCAGTTTTGCTGTTCAAAGACCAGTTTCACTTCAGAAATATGATCGTCATTGTGAAATAGTGTCTGTGCATGTAGCACTCCACTTACGGACAATATGGTAAGGAACAGTATTTTTTTCACAGTCTTATTTAGCTAAAACGAGTGACTTGGTAACTTTACCGCTATCCGTTAATATTGAAATAATATACTGACCGTTTTCTACGTCTCGTAGAGATATTGCTGTGTTGTTAATGCTTTGTACAACTACTTTACCTAGCATATCTATCACACTGATTTCTATGTTTTTGCTGCGTTCTAGACCTGCAATAGAAATAGTGCCATACGACGGATTTGGACTAACTATAACATTCAATGTTTCTAAATCATGTACACCAGCTACATCGCAAGGATTATCTAATAATGCTATTATACCTGGGTGAGCACACTCTCTTCTGAACCCCTTAGGAGGTCCATCGCTGTATTGCCAAACTACGTTATCATTGCTATCTACCTCGTACATATATTCTCTAGATACTGCTACGAATGTATTTCCATTGCTCATTCTGTCAGATGCAGACTGCCCACTTGAATTTTTTAAACATATGTGCCTCCACTGGTGAGCTGTCGGTTGAAAAGATCCGTTTGTGTAGGTATAATTATACCCGTCTCTCACTGGGGCAATAGCGTCTACCACCGACCCGTTGCTAGTCCCACCACTGTTATTGAAAAACTGTAACATTCCAGCATTTGGTCTGCCGTTTTTTATCCATCTCACATCATGCACTGCTGCAGTTACTACTTTAGGTGCTGCAGAACCGTAGTTGGATGGGTTTCCGTATCTGAAAAGGAAATCTCCCCCTTTGCCTGAATTTCCACCAGTATGACTGGCTGCTTCTGCTGTGGTAGTGCTGTGGTCTATGATAAATATTTCGCTCATATACCTAGAAGTGAAAGCTATCTGATCCAGTTCTGGATTGTAGTCAATTCCATTGACGTGAAACCAATCTCCTCCACCTCCACCTGGACCACCTCCGCGGCTAGAAGAAGGTACATTTATATCCATCAATTCTGCGTGGTCTGCTACTACACCAAAGTTTGGTTTGGCAGCATCGTTATCTTGAACCAAATGGTCCCAGATATGCCATTGCCATATTACCTTTCCTCCGCTACCATCTTGCTCTACTTCTACTATATGTGTTGGCCATTTGGCTGTGCTAGACGCATACCCAGCGGCTTGCATTTCTGCGGCAGTTTTCACTTCCCAGGCGGTAAGTAGCACATTCCCATTGGGCATTACTGTGAAATCGTGGTGAGAACGATACTCTGCACTGGAGTACGTAAATTCCCAAACTATGCTTGCATCTTTATCATATTCCTGAATAATTCCTCCAGCTGCTGCACCATTTATCTGTGCTCCGGAAACTACTCCCTGTCTTACGAGGTTGCCATCGTCTTTTAAGAAGACGGCATAGTTTGCATTTGTATTGCAATCCCAAGAGTGAGCGATTTCCCCATCCTTATCTATCAAGTACGTTGTGCTTTCATTCTGATTATTATACAATGTATACCCGTCAAAATCTTGAGCGAACGAGCTCAATCCTAAGATGGTTACTAGAATAAAAATTGTAGTACTCTTTGTGAAATTCATATGTATGTTTCGCATTATTTACAACTTAGACGACAAGGTTCCTAATTTTATTCGGAGGGAACAAAAAATATTAAAGCATACTTTTTATTATTCAAACAGTATTAAACCCGTATTGTTGAACTATACAATCATGCTCAATTTCGAACTACAAAATCCAGTCAAAATATTTTTTGGCAAAGGTGAAATAGCCAAGCTAAATACTCAGATACCCAAAGATGCAAACATCCTTGTGCTTTACGGTGGAGGAAGTATCAAAAAAAACGGAATCTATGAACAGGTAACCGCGGCTCTCAAAGATTACAACTACACAGAATTTGGCGGCATCCCTGCCAACCCAGAGTACGAAGTACTAATGGATGCATTGGCTATCATCAAATCTGAAAAAATAGATTTCTTACTTGCAGTAGGTGGCGGTTCTGTGATAGACGGGACTAAATTTTTGGCCTCTGCAGCTTTGTACGAAGGGGATGAACCTTGGGACATTCTGGATAAAGGAATACGCACCGAAGTAGGGATGCCATTTGGCACCGTACTAACGCTACCGGCAACAGGTACAGAAATGAATAGTGGATCCGTAGTCTCTCGCAGAGAACTAGGCGAAAAACGCGGAATGGGCGGACCAGGATTATTTCCGAAATTTAGTATACTTGACCCTACTGTAGTGGCTAGTATACCACAACGACAATTGGCTAACGGAGTAACGGATGCCTTCACACACGTAATGGAACAATACATGACTTACCCAATAGGTGCAGACTTACAAGACCGATTTGCCGAAAGCATAATGAGTAGTCTGGTAGCCACCGCTCCTAAGTTGATGGGGGATGCAAGTGATTATACTACATCAGCTAATTTTATGTGGTGTTGCACTATGGCACTAAATGGATTGATACAAAAAGGTGTGCCAAATGATTGGGCAATACACGCTATTGGCCACGAATTGACGGCTCTATACGGCATAGATCACGCTCGTACCCTAGCCATCATAGCACCAAGACACTATCACCATTTCTTGGACAACAAAAAAGAAAAACTAGCCCAATACGGAGAGCGAGTTTGGAATATTACTGAAGGATCTATAACCGAAAGGGCAAAAGCAGCTATTGCCAAAACAGAAGCATTCTTTCACTCTATGGATATACCAACTCGTCTAAGCGACTACACAGACCAATACCACGGGACTGCGGAGAAGGTAAGCGAAACCCTTCGTGAGCGTGGCTGGGTAGCTCTAGGTGAGCACAAAGCAGTGACTCCTGAGGCGGTGAGGGTTATCGTGGAAGGGAGTTATTAGCCCCTTTCACACGCAGAACAATAAAAACACCCTACTAAAAGTTGTAAAGACAGAGATAACAGAATTGTCTCCATCTTCAAAATCAGACTCAACTAAAAAGGGAACCTGCTCTATGCAACTTCCCTTTCTATTTTTTTGTCTATTGAGCTCTTACTGAACGATAACTCTTGCTATGCCGCTCACACCGTTTGAAGTGCTATAGATCATATAGATGCCTTTAGCCTCTATAGCCACTTGCTCTACGTCTGTAGCTTCTAGCACCTGAGCTCCTGAGATAGTGTATACAGATACAGAGGACACTACTTGCCCAAAATTGAATATCCCGCTTGCACTGGGATTGGGGTACACGTTTAGTCTAGCTAATGTAGCATTTCTAATACTATTTACTTCGCTATTTGTAGCACCTGGAGTAGGCATTTCTCCTATCGCCCACGCACCGTCTCCATCTGTTTCGCGTGCCCAAGACATGTCTGCATCTATCGCTCCGAACGTAGTTGAATCTACTATGCCTTCGTCATTCATAAGGAAGAAACCATCTCCATTTTTACTTAGACCAAAGTCCGTAGTAAAACCAGTATCTGAATTGCAAAAAAGTATGAGATACTCTCCTGCTCCAATTGAAGTACCTTCTGGCATGATAAACCAATCAGCACTATCTTTTGTATTGTCGTCTATACACATCCATCCGCTCATATCTACAGCACTAGTGCCTGCGTTATAAAACTCTACCCAGTCCTCGTAGTTACCTCTTAAGTCTGTGTACGTAGTGTCATTATCTGCCTGTACCTCATTGATGGTTACTTGTGCGTATGAGCTGAGAACAAGTGTCAAGCTCAGAATTGATCCGATTATTTTTTTCATATCTATGTTTTGCATTATTTCCAACTTTGACTACAACGTTCTTGATTTTATTCGCAAATAAAAAATATCAGCACCATTATTAAATTAAAACAGTATTAAATCCGTAGTGTTCGTTTATACAAAAATGCCCAATAGCGAACTACAAAATACAAACAACATACTTTTCACCCAACACATTATCTTTGCCTTATGAGCCAAAACTGGACTACAGTAAAAGAATACGAAGACATCACCTATAAAAAATGCGATGGAGTAGCCCGTATTGCATTCAATAGACCCGACGTACGAAACGCTTTTCGCCCAAAAACAACGAGTGAATTACTCGATGCTTTTCACGATGCACAAGAAGACCTGAGCATAGGCGTAGTGCTGCTAAGTGCCGAAGGACCTAGTTCCAAAGACGGTGTTTACTCCTTTTGTAGTGGCGGAGACCAAAAAGCTCGCGGACAAAAAGGCTACGTTGGAGATGATAATTACCATAGACTAAATATACTCGACGTACAGCGATTAATCCGTTTTATGCCGAAGGTAGTAATAGCAGTAGTGCCTGGGTGGGCAGTAGGTGGAGGACATAGTTTACATGTGGTATGTGACCTGACACTAGCCAGTGAGGAGCATGCTATTTTCAAACAAACAGATGCGGATGTGACCAGTTTTGATGGGGGATATGGTTCTGCATACCTGGCCAAAATGGTTGGTCAGAAAAGAGCACGTGAGATATTCTTCTTAGGAAGAAATTATTCGGCTCAAGAGGCTTTTGATATGGGAATGGTGAATGCTGTAGTACCGCACGCAGAGTTAGAAGACACAGCCTTTGAATGGGCACAAGAGATACTTGAAAAATCTCCTACAAGTATTAAAATGCTCAAGTTTGCTATGAACCTAACCGACGATGGAATGGTAGGACAACAAGTATTTGCTGGAGAGGCCACGCGTCTTGCCTATATGACCGACGAAGCCAAAGAAGGCCGTGATGCCTTCTTGGAGAAACGTAAACCTAATTTTAAGAAGGAGTACTTGCCGTAGGTGTTTTGAGACGTTAGAATTGAGATTATTAGACGTTAGAATTTTTTGGAGTTCAAATTCGTCTCACATCTAAAAGCGAAGCAATCTCTAAATCTCATTTTGCCAACAACTCAATCAGCTCACTTGCTTGTCTCACGCCACTTTCTCGCCACACTAGTTTACCATTTTTGAAAATCATAAGCGTTGGAACTCCACGTACAGCGTAGGCTTCTGCCAAAGCCTTATTTTTATCTACATCGATTTTAATGATTTTTACATTACCGCCAAGGGTATCTTTTACTTGACTTAAGATGGGTGGCATCATCTTACACGGACCACACCATTCTGCATGAAAGTCTACTAATACCGGTGTATCTCCACTTATTGCATCTTTAAAGCTTGCCATATTTATTGAATAATTGATTTAAGAAACGTTCCGTTTATTGAATGATGACTATTTCGGCACTTTTTGTACTCTCTGAGTATTCTGCTATCGCAGAATATACCGAAGAATGCACAAAAAGAACACGCCCATAGGCTTGTTCCTAAATCAATCTATCAGCCTTTTGCCACGGACCTGCGTTGTACGCATCTACTCCATTACGTTTTAAAAGACTGGCGGCACTTCCACTTCGCATTCCACTAGCACAGCAAGTAACCACAGGTTTGTTCCATCTTTTTATGGTTTCTAACTCAGACTTTACATCATCTAAAGGGATATTTACGCTTCCTTTTACATGACCAGCTCTGTACTCGCCTGAACTCCTAACGTCCACAATAACTGCACCTTCTTTCATTAGTTGAGCCAAATCTACTCCTGGTCCAAATAATCTCTTAATAAATCCTAACATTGAGGGCAAAAGTGTGATATTCTACCATTAAACATTGCAACTCAGGTAACAAAACCCTAAATTTGGATTGATAAGTATGAAAAAGTCAGAAATACATGCGGCCTGTATGGCCAAACTGCAAACTCAGTTGAACGAGTTACAGTCTGCCATAGACAAAGTGCAAGAATCTATTGTAGGTGAAGACAATAGCACAGCAGGCAACAAGTTTGAGACTGCTAGAGCAATGGGGCAAGAAGAACTTGATAGACTCAATCAAACAATGAATCACGCTATTAAGGAAATGACCATACTTGGTCAAATAAGCCCAGACAAGCCTTGCGAGTCTGCACAACTAGGTGCTCATATAGTGACCGATAAAAAAGAACTCTACTTAGCGACCGGCATCGGGAGGCTTGTTATTGGTGAGAAAACCATTTTTGTAACTTCCCCTACGTCACCCATCGGGCAACAACTTATGGGGTTAGAAAAAGATGGCGAGCTAGCCTTTGCTGGCAAGAAAGAGAAAATACTCAGCGTTGCTTAGTACATTTTGAAACATCTAGGGTTCAAATACAGCTTCCAACCTTAGTGCGACTATTAATCCTCTTCTTTATTGTACTTTCTATCGTTCTAGAATTTTATCTTTGCTACTATGCAAATCATCTCTTGGAATGTGAATGGCGTGAGAGCCACCGTAAAAAAAGGCTTAATTGATATTATAAACAACAGCGGAGCAGACATATACTGTCTACAAGAGACTAAAGCACAGGATGATCAGGTACAGGAAGCTCTGAGCGACCTGAGTGGATACCATAAATACTCCAACTCTGCTACCAAAAAAGGGTACAGCGGAGTAGCTATACTTTCTAAAACAGAACCGATAACAGTAACCACAGACATAGGCGTAGAAGAACACGACGACGAAGGCCGTGTTATCTGTGCAGAGTATGCAGATTTTTATCTGATCAATGTATACGTACCCAATAGTGGATCAGGACTCAAAAGACTTGAATATCGAGCAACTTGGGATAACGCTTTCAAAAACTATCTTGCTGACTTACAGAAGCATAAACCTATACTAGTAACAGGGGATTTTAACGTAGCCCATGCAGCTATAGACCTGAAAAATGATAAGTCCAACTACAACAAGACGAGTGGTTATACCCAAAAAGAAATAGACGGATTAGACGGAATATTGAGCATAGGGTTAAAAGACTCTTTCCGTGAATTGCATCCAGAGGAGGTGAAATATAGCTTTTGGAGTACGCGTTTTAATGCCCGAGCGAGCAATGCAGGCTGGCGAATAGATTACTTCTTAGTATCAGACGCTCTTATGCCTAAGGTGACAGATGCTTTCATAGATAACGACACTTTTGGGAGCGACCATTGTCCGGTGGGAATAGTTTTGTCTTAGTTTTCGATACAATTCTGCTATCGCAGAATCACCCAAACTGATAAAATGCAGATCCTAAAATAAGCTCACTTGTCTCTCACTACCAGGTACATGCATATCGTATCCCCATTCTTCATTTATCTTAGTGATGAGTCTGGCCGATAGCATTTGAAGGTCTTTTTCTATGGTTTGGTGTATGAAGAAATTGATTTGCTCTATGCCTTGCTCTCTCCATTGAGTAAGTCTTTCAAACCATTCATCTAGCCTATCTACATCACTGGGATGATTGGCTCCTGTAAAACGTACAAAACACTGATTGTTGGTCAGTCGCATATGCATGATATCTCTGCGACCAGCGGTATCTGTAAGTGTGTGGCATACCTTGTTTTCTTCTAGCAGGGCATAGAGTCTATTGGATACTGTAGGGTCATTGTACCAGTCGGTATGTCGCAGCTCTACACTTAGGGGTAGGTCTTGAGGCCATAGTTCTATAAATGCCGCCAAATCATCAAAATTGCTTGGGTTATAGTTATCGTTCATCTGCAAAAAAACCGTTCCAAGCTTTTCTTTGAAATGAGAGATGCTAACCAAGTAATCGTTCAACTCATTCTCACATTTTTTGAGTCTACGAAACTGACTAATCAACTGCGGCACTTTTGGGAAAAATACAAAATCTGGGTCCGATCGACTGTACCATTTATCTACTACTGCAGTAGGAAATATACGGTAGTAAAAAGCATTCATTTCTATGCTGTTGAACTGGCTAGAATAGTAGGTCAATTCGTCCTTAGTGCCCTTTGGATAAAAGTCTTTTAAATCTGCTTTGCCCCACTTTGGACATCCAATGTAGACCCTCGGCTTCTTCTCAGCATAGCCGCCTGATTGCAGTACTTGTATAGTTGCTGCATGATCTGCCGGAAGACTGAGATCCAAGGACCCCGGGTTTTCTACTTTACCAAATTTCACTGGTCAAATATAAAATTTGCTGCGTCAATAAGCACTTTTGGTTCAAGAATACCGTCATTCGAAGTTATGACGGGCACCGCGTAAATAGCAGCGTAGTCTTACTTCATGAATTTCTTATGGTAGGTCTGATTACTCACAGAATCTGTCAATTGGATGATATATCCTCCCGATGGGAGTGTACCAATATTAACAGAATGACTCTCTAGCAATCCACCCAAAACAGGCTGTCCCAGTGCATTCAAAATGACGTACGAATCGATTGCAACATTGGAATGGCTTATCGTAATCATATCCTGAGCTGGATTCGGATAAATTGAAATCAATTCATTCTTTATCAATGCAATATTGGATCCTTGCAAGCGATTGATTTCCAACGTATAATCCCCCTTATCGGTACTTCCCTTACCTACAACCGTAAGATAGTATGTTCCCGAGTCCAGTTCTATTTCGGCTAGGGCATTCCCATTGGAACAACCGTCAGAAGCATAAAATAAATTAGAATCACAATTTTGGGTAGAGCTTAAAGCCAATACATTCTGAAAACCTGATTCGCACATACTAAATCTCCAAAATCCGCTTTCGGGGATTATGACCTCCAGTTTGTGAGCGAGCCCATCCCCGAGATTAGGGCAAGAAATTGGATTAAAAAAGCTGTAGGTGGACATTCCATCTAGTGTGTCATTACCATTTTCATCGTTTTCGATCCTTACACGGTTATTGTTTATGTCATAAGAATAACTAGAACTTCTAGTCAAGGTATCACCTCGGTAATTCTGAAACCCTAACATATTTCCTGTTATGTCATAAGATACTGTAACCGTCTCTTCTATGACGCCATCTCCATCAGTATCTAATTCAGCACCTGTAATGCGTCCATTGGCATCATACACATAAGTAAAACTTTCGTCTGCTGTACCATCTCCATCAGAATCAGACTCCACCACTGTTAGGTTTCCATTGGCATCATAGGTATAAGTAGTAATTCTTTCTGCTGTGCCGTCCGCATCTCTATCATCCTCCTGCCTCGTAAGGTTTCCATTGGCATCATAGGTATAAGTAGTAATTCTTTCTGTTGTGCCGTCCGCATCTCTATCATACTCCTCTCTCGTTAGATTTCCATTGGCATCATTAGTGTACGTAGTGATATCTTCTGCTGTGCTATCTGCATCTCTATCATCCTCCCGCCTCGTTAGATATCCATTAGCATCATAGGTGTAAGTGAAGATTCGATCTAATTTTCCGTCCACATTATAATCAAACTCCTCCCGTGTTGGATTTCCATCCGTATTGTAGGTGTAAGTAGTAATTTCATCTGCTATGCCGTCCGCATCTCTATCATCCTCCTGCCTCGTCAGGTTTCCATTGGCATCATAGGTGAAGACTCTGATATTATCTAATGTATCATTACCGTTGTAATCATCCTCAGCCCTTATCATATTGCCCTTGGAGTCGTAGACAAAGTATTTTTTTGGTTTCCTGTTGGGATTCTCGTCATCATAAGGATTTATAATACTACTTGTGAACGTTCTCTCTGGGTCGTATAAATTAAAATCACTGAGACTAAATACCGTAGAGAACTCAAAGGTCCCAGGAGCCTCAATGGTTTTCAAAAATGGAGTACCTACAGCTCCTAACTGATTCTGAGCCGATGATGAACTAAATGATCCTATAAGAAGGACCACAGTAAATGTGATTGCTGCTGTGTAATTTTTCATGCTTGTGTATTTGCTAGTTAGGGTCAAAGTACTTACAATTTTATTGAATCACCTAATGCAATTGTATTTCAAATTTAACGAAGTCTCACATCGTTCGTAATTGACCAAATCAGGAGACCTCATTTTCTTGTTTTTTTACGTCTTCGAAACGCGATAATTGGCCAGGATACTTTCAATAATCAACCTTTATTTCTATGCTATGAAACGGGGGGGATACGAGCCCGTTGTTTAGCCTCATTTGCTTTCTGCATATTTAAAACTATATTTGCCTAACGAACGTTAGTTTGTAGGATCAAATGACTGACCGTAAGAAAGAAATTTTAGCCTTAAGCCAAAGCGTATTGAAAGAAAAAGGATACGCTGCAACATCGGTACGCGACATCGCCAAAGCCCTAGAAATGGAGCCTGCTAGTCTTTACAGCCATTTTAAAAGCAAAGAAGATATCCTACAACTTACTTGCTTTGGAATGGCAGACAAATTTGAACTGGCCATCAAAGAAGTGAATGACATTTACTTTAATGCAGAAGAGAAGCTGCGGATGGTCATCAAACTACATGTAGAAATCCTAACCCGAAACTTGGATTCCTCTCTTATTTTTATTCGGGATTGGAGAAACCTCACGGGCACATCACTTGAGAAGTTTACCGCAAAAAGAAATGTGTATGAAGAAGGTTTCAGGGAAATAGTACAAACAGGAATAAACGAAGGAATATTTAACGATACGGATAAAAAGTTTGCAGCCCTCACCATACTAAGTAGTGTAAACTGGATAGTAGAGTGGTATCAGCCCGACGGCAATTTAGATGCCAAGCAAATAGCCGACAAATTGAGTACCTTTATACTATCTGGATTAAAAAAACAAACGGTATAGATGCCCTACCTAAATGGCAAACATTATACAACAAATAGCAATAACGAATAACTAGAAACGATATGTACGGAAACGCTTATATAGACCCAAACGAAAAATTTGAAGGACAGGAAGAAACGCCAGAGCTTTTGGCCGCTTTTCAAGCTAGAATTGATCAAGGTGATAAAATAGAGCCACAAGATTGGATGCCTGCTATGTACCGCAAGCAACTGATACGCATGATAGAGCAGCACGCTCACTCAGAGATTATAGGTTCGTTACCAGAAGGTACGTGGATTACTCGTGCCCCAGGTTTTAGACGTAAACTCGCTCTTATGGCCAAGGTGCAAGACGAAGTAGGACACGCTCAGTTACTTTACTCTGCAGCAGAAACACTAGGCAAAAGCCGTGAGGATATGATGAATGACCTGATCACAGGCAAATCAAAGTATTCTAATATATTCAATTATCCAGCACTTACGTGGGCAGACAGTGCAGTGATCGCTTGGCTAGTAGATGCTGGTGCTATTGTAAACCAACTTGCCAATAGTAAGGGATCCTATGGACCCTATTGCAGAGCTTTGGAACGTATCTGCTACGAAGAGTCTTTTCACCTAAAATATGGACATGATAACGTAGTACACCTAGCTACAGGCACTAAGAAACAACGTGCCATGGTACAGGCAGCAATGACGCGATGGTGGCCGCCACTAATGCACTTCTTTGGACCGAGTGATAAAGCATCTGTACACTCCAAAACTCTCATGGGTTGGAAAGTAAAGATGGCTACTAACGACTCTATGCGGCAGCAGTTTATGGATATGTATATTCCTAAGATTTGGGATCTCGGATTGACACTTCCAGATCCGCTGCTCAAGAAAAACGAAGAAACAGGTCAATGGGACTATACCGAGCCAGACTGGGCAGAATTCAAACGCGTAATAAACGGTGATGGACCTTGCAATGCAGAACGCCTTGCAGTGCGACGTATGGCAGAAGAAAACGGCAAATGGGTAGCTAGAGCTATTCGCAATGAAGATGCAGAATACGTAAGACCATTTGCGTAATAAAAACATATAAAAATCAGTAAATTACCCGATTACTAAAGCGTTATTGGGTAATTTATGGCCACTATGTATTGCTATCCCATCTATTTTTCGGTACTTTGATGGAACAACCACTTCAATATATGCACTCAAAACAATTATTTACACTAGCCTTTGTTACCGCATCTTTACTTACTGCGGCCCAAAACATACCAAATGGCAATTTTGAGCAATGGGAAAAACGCGATCATTTCAAACTGGACGGATGGTTTTCTCCTACAGCAAATGTGGAACGTACTACGGATGCAAAAGAAGGCAGTTATGCTATAAAACTCGTAAATAAGTATGTAGAAGGAGCCAATGGCAGCAAAGGGTATTTACGAACCATTGACTACAACAACAAGCAAAACATAAATGGCCTAGCGGCAAGTGCAGATGCCCTTAGCATTGCCTTTTGGTGCAAATACGATCTTGCCATTGGCGACACCGCCAGACTATACACTGTACTACGAGAAAAAGGCACCTACCGCGGTAAGGTAGATTTCCGCTTTGTAGGAACCAGCAATGGTGAATATGTAAAATTTAGTATCCCTATAGAATGGAGCACATCTGGTTCTCGGCAATTTGACTCAGCTTGGTTTTATCTCTACTCCTATGTAGAAAACAAAGTGGATGGAGACGGTTATGTCATCTTTGATGATATGCATTTCGAAAACATAGGTGAGCGTGCTGGAGAATTTCACAACTCAGGATTTGAAGAGTGGTATAATATAGGCGTAGAATACCCTAGCGAATGGCGATCTGTAGACCTCTTAGTATACGATACATACACGAGTTTCCTCAACACCAAATCATGTGTAATTGCAGATCCTGAAAGTGATAACCACGGCAACAGCTCGATCACTGTCCAAAACTATATGAGTGGTGCAAACGTGCGAAGAGGGTACGCATTCATAGGTGAGGAAAATAACGACTACTATACACCGCACATACCTTTTATGGATACGTTCAAGTACCTACAAGGCTATTACAAATATTTGCCAGACGGTCCAGATACAGCACGGATCAATTTTAGAACGTACGCTACCGGCCGAGGAACACGATCCAACAATAATCTATACCTGGACGAAGAAAAAACAGAGTGGACTTTTTTTAGTCTTCCACTTAGCTACAATGCTACTGTAAATCCAGACAGTGCAGCATTAATTATTTATTCTGCCAACGATGACGGACAAGAATATGGAATTGATACACGTCTTTTTATTGACAATTTAGAGCTCGTGATGGAACCTGAACCACTAAGACTCACGGTTCAAGAAAAGACCTTTTCGCACTCCTATTATCCCAATCCTACCAGTGGAAAAGTACATATTGAGACAAACTCAATCCTACACACTGCTCAGGCAAGCAATGCATTGGGCCAGCTAACCAACCTGGCAATAACTAACAACACAATTGATCTTGCTCAACTCGTAGACGGCTTATATTTCATCACCATACGAACCAAGCAAAACGAGGTTCAGACCATAAAAATACAAAAACACAGTTCCAATTAGACGATATAGCCCACCAACACTAACCAATAATGGCAGAAGAAAATAATAACGAGATAGAATCATTGGACCCACGTATCTCTCGGGCCAATCTCACCGGAGGAAATCACAATGACGTAGATGGTCTCATCCACTTCCAAACGTTTGAAGTTTTTCATCAAAGTAAGCGAGGCACACACCACAAGCATGTGGGTATAGTGCATGCTCCTAATCCAGATATGGCTCTTTTGTATGCTAAGGAACAGTATGCTCGCAGAGAAAAAACAGCTAATATATGGGTTGCTCCAAGTAGTTCCATCAGTTCTACAGAATACGAGGACGATGATATTTTTAGTACGACACCAGAAAAATTGTACCGTAATCCAGCATCTTACAAGGTAATGGATCGGATACAAGCTTGGAAAGAAAGAGAAAAAAAGTCTACCGACGAAAGATAACGTGATGTTCTGTCACCACACGTCACAATTCAATTAATAAACTCAATAACGAATACACATGGATAGCATAGCGGCATTAAAGGAACTACTCTATAAGATAGCAGACGACCAACTTATAATAGGCCACAGAAATAGTGAATGGACGGGACTAGGACCTATACTGGAGGAGGATATTGCCTTCTCCAGTATGGCTCAAGACAAACTTGGACAAAGCGAGCACATATATAACCTACTCAATCAATTGGGCGAGGCAGATGCAGATACCGTAGCATTTACCCGTAATGCTCCACAGTTTCACTGTTCACAATTAGCAGAGTTGCCTATTGGTGGATACGACTTCAGTCTGATAAGACACTTCCTATTCGATTTTGCAGAATACCTGCGTTTCGAAGCTTTAAAAACGTCGGCTTACCAACCTTTGGCACAAGTAGCTAAAAAATTCTTTGGTGAGATAAAGTACCATACAATGCATGCCAACACGTGGGTACACCAACTTGGCAAAGGGAACGAAGAAAGCAATAGTAAAATGCAAGAATCCCTTGATTATGTGTGGGACTATGCTCTTGGGATGTTTGAGCCCGGACCTGCAGAAGATATTTTAATAAAGGAAAATATTTTTATTGGTGAACAAGCTCTTCAAGAACAATGGCTCGCAGTGATAACTCCCTTGCTAGAAAATAGCCAACTCACAATACCTGCCAAAGCAGACTGGGCCCCTGTATACGGAGGTAGAACAGGCACACACACCGAGCACCTTCAACCACTACTCAGCGAAATGACAGAGGTATATACCATAGATCCTTCTGCAGATTGGTAATGAGTCATCTTACTCATTAGAACACTAATTGGGGTTAAGACGTTTAAGTAGAAGAAACACATTAGAGCAAAAAACCACGTGATAACCAAAGAATACATACGAGAGGAGCTAAAGAAAGTGCCTGATCCTGAGATACCTACAATATCCATTGTAGACCTTGGCATCGTTACAGGAATAGATATCTTGGAAAACCACAATATTCACGTCACGCTTACTCCTACCTTTGCTGGATGTCCTGCTCTTCGGCTTATGGAAGAAATGGTAATAGAGCACCTAGGCGACATAGAGCAACTGGGTACTATTACGGTAGAGACCAGTTTTGCTACTACCTGGACCACAGACTTAATATCTCCTGAAGGTCATGAAGCCATAAAAAAGCATGGTCTAGCACCGCCAAAGCGAAATTGCTCCAATATCACTATGGAGCTACTAGAAGCCACCCCATGTCCCTATTGTGATAGCGACAATACCAAGATGAAAAGTCCCTTTGGGCCTACATTGTGCAGAAGTCTACACTATTGTAATAACTGCAAACAAGCTTTCGAAGGTTTTAAACCTGTAGGATAGTGGATATCCTTTCATTTTTTATCTAAACCTTTGTGGCAAATTATTTAACTGCCACGAACCGTGAATATAAACGAGATTTTCTCCGCCTTCTTAGTTCTCTTTGCTGTAATTGACGTGTTGGGTGCTATACCACTCATTATTGCCATCAAAGAAAAAACAGCTATACAGCCCGCTCTGGCTACGTTTGTTACTGCCATTATTATGATTTCCTTTCTATTCTTGGGAGAGTCTATGCTACAGGTTGTGGGAGTAGACATAAAATCATTTGCAGTAGCAGGAAGCATTCTAATGGCCTTTATTGCTTTTGAAATGCTGCTCGGCGTACAAATTTTTAGAGATGATGACGCAGATACCGCAACGGCTTCAGTAGTGCCACTCGCTTTCCCGTTACTCGCAGGTGCGGGTTCACTCACTACTATACTGTCTATACGTGCTGAATACCAAACACTCAACATCGTCATCGCCATAGTTCTCAATATGCTGGTTATTTATGTCGTTTTAAGAAGCGTAGACCGTATCAAGAAAATTTTAGGTCCCGTAGGTGCAAAAATCTTAAATAAAGTCTTTGGTATTATTCTATTGGCTATAGCTGTCAAACTATTTAGTGCGAATGCTCGCGAACTTTTCTTACAACATTAATACTCCTTGAAAAAATATATCCTCATATTCGTTTTCGGTTTGGCCTATACTAAATGTAACGCACAAATTGCTTTTATGGATACCATTGCTCACGCTCTAAAAGGAGAACGCAGAGCGTATATTGGTTTTCACAATCGAAACACCTTTATTCTATCGGAAAGAACCAGGTTATTTGGAGTCGTCGGCGGTTTTGATTTTAATGAACAAGTAAAACTCTATGCTGGCTTGTATGGTTTTGGACAAGCAGATGAAACACTACTAACGGGCAGACTAGGTTTAACAACAGATACAGCATATAGATTCACGAGCACTTCTAATTTTAGCTTAGGAATAGATTATGATTTTTTTGAGTGGAACCGAATAAGTCTAAGCGTACCACTGCAAGTGGGTATAGGCAATGTTTCTTACGACTATACCAAGATTGATAGACGAACTCCTATACGTACCAACAACTTCAGGGTAGTGCCTATAGAAACGGGCATAAATGCTTACTACGAGCTACTGCCTTGGGCAGGTATACGTGCGGGACTAGGCTACCGACTCAACATCGGGAAAAAAGAGGTGCGAAGGCTAAGCTCACCTTACTATAATCTTGGACTGTCTATACTTCTCAAGCCACTGTATCACGATATTAGAGAAGCGTTCGCAGAGTAATTAACTCTTGCCCTTTTTCTTGTTTTTATCTGCCTCAACTCCATCTTTTTTATTTTTCTTGGGCACTATTCCTTGTTCTTCTAGAAGGTATTGAACCGTCCCCGCTATATCTTTTGCTCCTATTTTTTTGAAACGAATGTTCTTATTCTCATCCAATATAAATATTTGAGGTGTTGTTCTGATATTATACTTCTCACGAAACTTATCTTCACCAAAAGCATTTGCTACATTGATAAATTTAAACCGGTCCTTAGCTATTCTTTTTTTCCAACCTTCCCAATCTCCCTGTGTGTAGACGGCATATATCTCCACATTTTTATTGGTCATGCTATCATACATTTTGCTAATAATCGGCATTTCCTTCTTACAGTGACCACAATTGATATCCCAAAAAACAAGCACCGTTACAGGTTTATCTATTTGTAACATACTAATTCGTTGTTTAAAATTAGAATCTGGCATTGAAAGCTCTGGAGCAAGTTGGTCACAGAGTGTAGGCTCCATTTTACTGCTTTCCACACACATCTTTTCTACGTAAGCAGAATCTGCCCAAAACGCTTTCCCTGCACAATAGTAGTTTTTGGCCATATGCCAAACCGCCTTGTCAAAACACATATATTTCGCATCTTCGAAATAGCCCAGCAAGAAATGTATGGTATACTTATACTGCTCATCGCTACCTGCAGCCTCTATTCTATTGATAAGATCATCTCCCATCATAATAGCCGTATCAGCTAACGGAGGCATATACAGCTTAAAGTAACTCTTTAGCATATTGTGAAAGACTGGTGAGCGTACCAATCCATCTTCACTCATATCTAACTTATCCCAGTAGTGTTGTCTGAGCCACAGATATTGCCATTTTTTTAGCTCTTCTTCATCCATATTTGTTGGATCTTCTGGCAGCTCCGTAGATGACATCGCATGATAAAGTTTGGAAATAAAAAGTCCTGGGTTGTTGGTATGTATTTCTTGACGCTTTGCTGCTACACTTTCTCCTATGGCGATCAATTCATCCTTTATCAACTCTTTCTTCTTCTCATTCTCTTCTGCATCCATTTTCTTGCGAATTGTACTCGCTGCCACACTTTGCTCTACTGCAAAAAGGTTGAATTCTAAAAACAGCTGATTCTCTTTCGAGCCGCTCACTTTCATTTTTTCGGGTTTCAATGATGTATCGGCTACAAACGAATACTCCATTTGATTTTCATTCTCTGATACCAGCACTTCAAAGTAATTTTTTTTGGGGAGCACAATGAGGTAAACACCAGATTCGAGTTTCTCTTCTCCTGTGAAATGAAACAATCCATTAGAGCATTCAGCCGTATCCTTAAGGTATTGTTTGTCACCAAAATGATTGGCTAGTAGTAGCTCATCATCGCAGGACAATCCGTTTATTTTTACAGTGATATCATATTGAGCGTAGGACACTACGCAGAGTAAAAGGCCAATTAGTGCCGAGATATTTCTTGTCATTATTTTTGGTATAAGTTTGTACAAATATAATAGTAGTAAGACGCAACTCAATTGTAAGATGTTGTCTGTCTTTTGATTTTTTAAACAAAAACAATGCCCAAAAAAACTGATTTTTTTCAGGATGTCTACGCTATAGTACGTCTCGTGCCTATAGGAAGGGTGACTTCCTATGGTGCAATAGGCAATTACTTGGGTGCGGCAAAGTCTGCTAGAATGGTAGGTTGGGCTATGAATAATGCCCACAGCTTACAGCCGCCTGTTCCCGCCCATAGAGTCGTAAACCGCAATGGACTACTCACAGGTAGAGGTCACTTTAACCCACCTAGTCTAATGCAACAATTGCTCGAAAACGAAGGGGTATTGATTAAAAATGATCAGGTTGTCAATTTTAAAGCACACTTTTGGGATCCTATGGAGGAGTTGAAGCTGTAAACTATAGACCCATACCCGGTATGTTTGGCATGATAGCAGACATCTCCTTTTTTATCGTGGCATCTGCTTTCCATTGAGCACTGTCTATAGCCTCAAGTATCATTTCTTGCACCTCTTCACGCGAGCGTATTTTAAAAATGCTATCATCTATTGTGAGTGAATGAAAGCGTTTGTCCCCGGCACACATAATGCTCACTTTTTCGTTCGCAGATTTTCCCTCGAAATCCATTCCAGCTAATTTCACTTTTAGTGCTTCAGCTTTCTCCCTTGCTTCCTTAAATTTTCCTAATCCTAACATGTGATGTATCTATTCTGTAGCAAAAGTAGAAGAACATACCGCTCAGTGAGCCCACCTTTCTCAATATTTTAGTATTATCGCATTATTATGATCAAATTAACATCGACGCTGTGTGTAGCAATTCTTTTGGTAGGAGCCTGCAGCCAAGGTCCTTCTGAAGAGTCTACTGCCGAATACACTGAAGGACTGAGCACCTATATACCCGTAAAGCTTACCACAGATCTATCGCAACTTACCGATAGTGAGAAACAAATGCTCCCTCACCTATTTGCAGCTGCAGATGTAATGAATGAGCTCTTTTGGATACAAGCCTATGGAGATAAAGAACAATTAATGAGCTCAATTGCCAATCCGCAATTGCGAGACTTTGCGAGTATCAACTACGGCCCATGGGACAGATTAGACAATGATGCTCCCTTTCTAGATAATATAGAAGCAAAACCAGCAGGATCTAATATATACCCTGCAAATATGACCAAAGCAGAATTTGAAGAACTGGGTATGGCCGATGAAAAAGGGCAATACAGCATGGTACGTAGAGATGAGGTAGGGAAGATATATACCATACCGTACAATGAGTTTTTTAGACCACAACTGGAAAAAGCAAGCGGTCACCTGATGCAAGCAGCAGAAATATGCGAAGATACGGAGTTGAAAAACTACCTAGAATTGCGAGCCAAAGCACTACTTAACAATGAATATACTACGAGTGACATCGCTTGGATCAATATGGAAAACAACACCCTTGATATCATCATAGGTCCTACCGAAAACTATGAAGATAAGCTGTACAACTACCGCACAGCCTACGAAGCATATATACTTGTAAAGGATAAAAGTTGGAGTAAAAAACTAGAAAAATACGCCAGTTACTTGCCAGAACTGCAAGCAAATCTGCCGGTATCAGCAGCGTATAAAACCGAAACACCTAATACCGACGGAGCCCAGCTTAATGCATACGATGTAATCTACTACGCAGGAGATTGCAATGCTGGAAGCAAAACTATAGCCGTAAACCTGCCCAATGATGAGCGATTGCAATTGGAATACGGTACACGCCGTAGTCAACTCAAAAACGCAATGAAAGCCAAGTTTGATAACATTTTACTTCCTATCTCTGACATATTAATTGCGAAGGATCAACGCAAGCACGTCACCTTCAATGCGTTCTTTAGCAATACCATGTTTCACGAGGTAGCACATGGTTTGGGCATAAAGCAAACGATAAACGGAAAAGGAATGGTACGTGAAGCATTGGGTGAAGAATTCAGTGCCTTAGAAGAAGGCAAGGCAGACATTCTCGGTCTATATATGGTGACACAACTAAAAGAGCAAGGAGTGCTTGAGGAGGGCGAGCTAGCCGATTACTACGTTACTTTCCTCGCGGGTATTTTTCGATCGGTACGTTTCGGAGCAAGCAGTGCACATGGAAAAGCCAATATGCTTCGTTTCAATTACTTTAACCAGCAAGAAGCATTTACCCGAAATGACAATGGAACTTACGCTGTAAATATGGAAAACATGAAAGCGGCTATCACTGGACTGTCTGACCTCATACTACGCTTGCAAGGCGATGGAGACAAAGCAGGCGTAATCGCCCTAATGCAAAAAGACGGAAACATAACTCTGGCCCTACAAGAAGACTTGGATAAACTAAGCACCGCAGGGATCCCTGTAGATGTTGTTTTTGAACAAGGGTTGGAAGTTCTTGGGTTGGTGCAGTAAGTCTAACCATTTTGGAATAATTTATCCAATAGCTGTATAGCTATCTCAGTTTATCAAAAATACAAATCCATTGTACAATCCTGATAATACTCAGTAGTAGGACTATTATTTCTTACGCTCTATCACGTAATTGATAAGAGCAGAAATGTAAGAAGTATCACCATCACCTGGTATACGTGACAGCAAACCTTCTGCTTCCGCTTTATACTCCATCATACGCTTTTGGGCATAGTCGAGACCTCCTTTTTGCTTTACAAAGGCAATTACTTCATTCACCTGTTTTTTCGATTTTTTGTCTTTTTTGATGATTTTTACCATCGCTCTACGTTCCCTTTCATCAGCCACATTGAGAGCATATATAAGTGGCAATGTCATCTTCTTTTCAATGATGTCTATGCCCGTAGGCTTGCCTATCTTATTGTCCCCATAATCAAAAAGGTCATCTTTTATCTGAAACGCAATACCCACCGCATTTCCCATAGCAATGATAGCCTCAACGGCTTCTTCATCTTCATTGGTGCTATTCGCACCTATACCACAGCAACTGGCTAGCAGGGAGGCGGTTTTCTTGGTTATGATATCAAAATACACCTCTTCGGTAATATCCAGTTTACGGGCTTTCTCCATTTGTAGCAGCTCCCCTTCACTCATTTGCTCTACCGCACTACTTAGTATTTCTAATGCTTTAAAGTCTTTGTTGCGAAGCGATAGTAGTAATCCCTTGCTGAGCAGGTAATCGCCTACGAGTACAGCTACTTTATTTTTCCATAATGCGTTGATAGAAAAGAAGCCTCTTCGCATGTTGGACTCATCGACTACATCATCGTGTACCAGTGTGGCTGTATGAAGCAATTCTACCAATGCAGCACCACGATACGTCGCCTCATTAATATCTCCAAATAACTTGGCACAATGAAGTACCAAAAGCGGTCTCATCTGCTTCCCTTTGCGTTTTACAATGTAATTCATAATAGTGTCCAACAAGGGCACTTTACTCTTCACACTATCTTTAAAACGGTCTTCAAAGACTTTCAGTTCTTTCTCTATAGGGGACTTTATATAGGCTAATGTATCGGCCATTTCGGATTTCTATAGTGCAAATAACCACGCTTATCTAGGTTTAAACAAAAAAAGAGAGCAATTGCTCTCTTTTTTCTATCGTACTATTCTATTGATACGGTTATTCATCCGCAACTTTCAAGGCACTGTAGCTCAGTTTCAATGCATTCACTTTTCTAAGTTCCTGCTTTATATCTGTTACTATACCCATCTTTACTACTTTATCTGCTTTTAGTGAAGTTGTCATAAAAGGAATTTCCTTTTCATCTTTCTTACTATTTTGAAGCGTAATATATTGTTGAATGTCATCCACAGTAGCAAATGCGTCATCTAGCTGTATTCGTGGTGTATTTCCCAGATCACCGTCTTTCGGCGGTCCTACAAAAATGTAGTTCAATCGTGATTTTTTCACTAACTTCTCTACCTCTGTAGCTTGAGGAATGGCGGTTTTCACCTTCATATCTCGATCCCTCATCTTGGTAGCAACCATAAAGAAAAACAGTAGCATGAATACAATGTCTGGCAAAGCAGATGTGTTAATGGCTGGTGTTGGCCTTCCTCCGTCTTTTTTAAATTTTGCCATACTTATTTTCCTATACTTACTGGTTCTGCCTCAGAGAGTTTCTTTGGATATTTTTCTTTCACTTGCTTAATCTTTTCCTTCTCACGTTCCGTGCTAAGTTTCGTATAAAGCTTACCAAATTCTCTCATTGAATACTCATCTCTAACATCGTTGTAAGCAGCTGTTAGCTCATTGTACACCTGTACATACATATCGTACGATGTACCTCTATCGTTTTTCAAAGACACTACAGCCTTTGTAGACGTTGTAGACAATGTTGGATCTGTACCCTCATTGGTGAGATGATCCATCGCTTTTTGGCGAAGTTTATCTATACGCATTGGAGCACCTTCTACAAGTAGTTGGTCTCCTGCGTTTATAAGTACTTCTAGCACCTCACGCTTTCGTTGCTTACTATCAGGTGGTGGTTCTTCAGACATTGGCGGCAATGCTACTTGGAGTCCATTTGGGACATCCATAGTAGTAGTTACCAAGAAGAAAACCAATAGTAAGAAGGCGATATCGGCCATAGAGCCTGCATTTATTTCTGGTATATCTCGTCTTCTACTTCCCATGATCTCTTAATTTTTGAATAATGATATCCCTTCTGACACTAGAATAGATACGACAGACACTACACTTAGGAATGCTGTTAGGTAAATACCCATATCAATCAGTTTTGACTGCTGCACAGAATCTACTCCATATTTCAGTGAATGATCCGTAATCTCTCCACCCGACGCGGTGTATCCTATGATACAAACGAGTACGAGTACTCCTACTCCTATGAGTAGACTTTTAGCAGACTTTGGATTATTAACCAAATGTATTGATGAGGATACTACCGTACCAATAACCGCAATAATTGCAAGAGCTATAGTAAGGTATAAACCCATCTCTGAACCAGCAAAGCTGTCTCCCACTAGTACACCCACAAATATGAGCACGAGTAAGATGATTACTGCGTAGTATATTATCTTTCCTGTTTTTCCCATCTTATGCTTTTACTACTTTGTTTTTTACAAGGATATCTACAAGAGAGATAGAAGCATCTTCCATTCCGTTTACTATACCGTCTATTTTAGACGTGATAAAATTGTAAAACACTTGCAAGATAATAGCAACGATTAGACCCGCTACTGTAGTCAAAAGTGCAACTGAAATACCGTCTGCAACTACACCCGGAGAGATATCTCCAGCTGCCTTAATCGCATCAAAAGCACCAATCATACCAATTACCGTACCCATAAATCCAAGCATAGGAGCAAGAGCAATGAATAACGATAACCATACTAAACCTTTTTCTAGTTGACCCATCTGTACCGAACCGTAGCTCACTACCGATTTTTCTACTACATCTATAGAGCCCTGATCTGATCGATCTAGACCTTGATAAAATATACTTGCTACTGGTCCTCTTGTGTTTCTACAGATTTCTTTTGCACCTTCCATGTTTCCGGCTGCAACTTCATCCTCTATTTGAGCAACAAATTTGTCTGTATTGATACTCATCCAAAAAAGTGAGATGATACGCTCAATAGCAATAGCCAACCCTAGAATAAGACAGATAAGTGGAAGAGCCATAAACCCTGGACCACCTTCAATAAATTTTTTCTTTAACACTTGAAGACCACTTTCTTCTACTACTGGAGGTGCAGCTACTTCTGATTCTTGGGTAGCCGTGGCCATCTCTTCAACGGCAGCAGTACTATCTACGGTTTCTTCTACGGCTTCAGTAGAATCTACTACTTCGTCTTGTGCTACTACTGATTGAACGCTGAATGTCATTATGCATAACAACATTAACAATGATGTGATTTTTTTCATTTTTTTTAACTCTGATTATTACGTATTGCGGACAAAAATAGAAAATTTTAACTTCGCTTGACGATTAAGTACATATTTTTAAAAATTATCTTTTTGTTATTCTAACACGAATGTGCAACATCATCGTACATTATTTCCATAAGAATATAAAAACAACCATTTTCGCTTTACTAAAGGATAATTATAAATGGCCAAAGCTAAAAAAGTATATATCTGCTCACACTGCGGGAGCAATTACGCTAAGATGATGGGCAAGTGCTTTTCGTGCGGAGAGTTTAATACTGTTCAAGAAGAAGTGGTCATAAAACCAAAAAGCGGTGGAATGATGAACCTGAAGGACATAGATGGTGTGGTAACGCCTGTGAATAGCGTAGACGCGATAGAACTCACCCGACTAAAAGCTCCAGGAATAGAACTCAATCGTGTACTTGGAGGCGGAATAGTCCCTGGCTCAGTAATACTCCTTGGTGGGGAACCGGGTATAGGTAAGTCCACCTTGCTATTGCAAAGTGCACTACGTATGAATAAGCGTGTACTCTACGTGAGTGGAGAGGAAAGTCTGAACCAAATAAAAATGCGTGCCGACCGTATCGGTATTACCAACGAGGAGTGCCTTTTACTGAATGAGACATCGGTAGAAAATATCATTGGCAAAATGAAGGAGACCCAACCCTCTTTTGTGATTATTGACTCTATACAGACAATGTTTAGCAAATACCTAGACTCTACTCCGGGTACTATTTCCCAAATACGTGAAAGCAGCTCACTACTGATACAGTACGCTAAACAAAATGAGGTGCCAGTAATACTTGTAGGCCATATCACCAAGGATGGGCAACTGGCAGGGCCTAAACTTCTGGAGCATATGGTAGATACAGTGCTTCAATTTGAAGGAGAAACACAAAACAGCTATAGAATACTGCGTACACTCAAAAACAGATTTGGCAGTAGCCTAGAGCTAGGCATCTATGAAATGACCTCTAAGGGAATGCGAGAAATCGATAATCCCAGCGAGATACTAATAAATCAACGCAGCGAAAACCTAAGCGGTGTAGGAGTAGTAGCTTCTCTGGAAGGCAATCGCAGTTTAATGATAGAGACACAAGCACTGGTAAGTGCGGCAGTATATGGCAACCCGCAACGAAACACCAATGGGTATGACAGTAAACGACTAAATATGCTGCTTGCAGTGCTCGAAAAAAGGTGTGGATACAAGCTGAGCCAGCAAGATGTATTTGTCAATATTGCAGGTGGTTTAAAAATAAATGACCCGGCTACGGATCTGGGTATAGCTGCATCTATTGTGTCATCCATGCAAAACGTAGCATTGCCTAACAAAATGGTATTTGCAGGAGAAATAGGCCTTAGCGGCGAGATACGGGGTATCAACCGCATAGACCAACGCTTGAAAGAGGCAGAGAAACTTGGATTTACAGATTTTATAATGTCGGACCAACTCGAGATTGCCCAAAAGGGATTTAAAATTAAAATACACAAGGTGGGTAATGTGCGGCAAATGTTTAGTCTACTTTTTGAGTAGGCCCCTCATCAAATGTTTCTGCGACAAGAAGTGTGTTTTCGGCATAGTATACGACTGCTTTTGGTGGAGTATTTTGTATTTCAAATTTACCACGTGCTACAAACGCTTTACCACGCAACGAAACAGAGCGTTACTCAAATAAAATGTACCTTTGCTTCACTACAAAAGCGATATGCTAATAGAAGTTTTAAAATCTAAAATACACCGAGCTAAAATCACTCAAACCGAGCTAGACTACGTCGGAAGTATCACTATAGATGAAAATCTAATGGATGCTGCCAACATGATAGAAGGTGAGAAAGTACTCATCGTAAATAACAACAATGGCGAACGACTAGAAACCTATGCCATAGCAGGCGAACGCGGTAGCGGTATGATATGCCTAAACGGTGCTGCGGCTCGCAAAGCGGCTAAAGGTGATATCATCATCATTATATCTTTTGCCATGTTGGAGTTTGAAGAAGCTAAAAAATTCACTCCGTACTTGGTATTCCCAGACAAAAACAACAAGGCTATACTTGACTAAAAATATAAAAACAGCCATACAAACAGTCGTATTTCTTACGCTAGGAATAGTATTGTTTTACTACGCTGTGGGATCAGAACCTATCGGCGATGAGATAAAGAATGCCAATATATTTTGGATTGGTGTATCCATGCTATGTGGCATACTGAGTCATTTAGCCCGTGCCCTCAGATGGAATTTATTACTACAACCTATGGGATACAAAGCAAGCCCTTGGGCTAGTTTTCATGCGGTTATACTAGGATACTTGGTTAATATGGTATTGCCTCGTGTGGGAGAGATTACCCGCCCGGCGGTGCTGAGCAAGGTAGAGAATATCCCGTTTAACAAACTGGTAGGAACCGTTGTGGTTGAGCGTGTGGTAGACCTATTAATCACACTCCTTATAGCGGTTGTTATCTTCTTTATACAGTTTCAAATAATCGCTGATTTTTTCTCCAGTCTGTTTACAGACCTGAATACCCAAAATGTGATCATCTACGCAGGCATTGCTGTAGTTCTTATCATCGGGTTATTCGTAGTATACAAGCAACGAAATTGGTTTTATAACCTTCCTATCATTGGTAAGTTTCAGTCTTTTATCGAAGGATTGCTAGACGGTATGAAGACAGTATTTAGTCTTCAACAAAAAGGACTATTTATTTTCTATAGTATCTTTATATGGGTCATGTACTTCTTCATGCCATTTTTTATCTTTTACGCTCTAGAAGGAACAGCTCATTTAGGTGTTTCAGCTGGACTTACTGTACTTTTATTTGGCACTGCTGCTATGATAGTACCTATACCCGGAGGTGTTGGCACGTTTGAATTTATGGTGCCGGCAGCATTGGCACTGTACCAAATCACCCCACTCATAGGCAAGAGCTACGCCATCATCACTCATGCGATTCAGTTTATGGTAATATTGGGCGTAGGAGCTTTCTCTATTATATACTTCATCATAAAAAATCAACAACTCAAGAAACACCATGTGGAATCAGATAGTGAATGACAAGATTTTTTCTTCTTCAGATGACTTAGCCAAACAAGTCACTAAGTGGAATATTTTCAATGAAAAGGTAGTCTTTACCAATGGTTGTTTTGATATCTTGCATATGGGCCATATCGATTACCTGTGCAAGGCGGCCGACTTGGGTGACAGACTCATTATAGCGGTAAACACAGATGCATCTGTAAGCAAACTAAAAGGGCCGAGTAGACCAGTCATTCATGAAGACACCAGGCTTATTAAACTAGCTGCTTTAGCCTTTGTGGATGCAGTAATATTGTTTGATGAAGAAACACCCTTAGAACTCATTACAAAAGTAAAACCCCAAGTGCTCGCTAAAGGCGGCGATTACACGGTGGAAACCATTGTAGGTGCAGACGAAGTATTAAAAAGAAACGGTTTGGTAGAAGTGATTCCTTTTTTAGCAGGACACAGCAGTACTGCTATTATCGATAGAATAAAGGAAGCGTAGGTTTCTACCTACGTTTTTCGCCTTTAAGCTCAGCTTGTAGTTTGCTTAAGGCTTCCCATTTTTCAGCTGATGCCAAGGTTGCTTGCTCTCCCCATGTAGTTGGATCGTGCACGGCGTAGTTTGGTCCTGCCGTTATCAGTATCCCCTTAATTCTTGCTACCGTAGCTGTGGCCACGTCATCGTAGCTAAGAATGCCATCTGCGTTTAATAATTCTTGGATTTTTGGCCCTACACCACCTATCTTCTTTAAGTCGTCCTTCGTAGAAACGGGCCCACTGATGGCTGTAACGATAGCATCAGTTAAAACCGGCACAGGAGTCGTCTCTTTTACTTCTACCGGAGTACCCTTAGACTCATCACTTGCTGGTGCAGCAGATGATATAGCGTCATATTTCGCTTGCAAATCTACCACTTGATTCTCTGCCTTTAGTCGTGTAGTGTAGCATTCTGAGAGTTTAGCATTCAATCGATCAATCTCTGCCTTTTGTTCTCCTTGCTTTATTTCAAGCTGCTCAATGTCTGAAGCAGACTGTTCTGCATCTTTAGAAGCATTGTACAACTTGGCATTTTCACTTTCCAGATCTGCTATACGATTCTTTAACACATCATTTAAAAAATAACGGAGTAAATATCCAAGCAGAAAAGCAATGCCTAATATTAAAGCTATTTCCCAAATATACGTCACCATATCTGAGCTTCCTGGACCTTCAAAGAATTTTTCTGTGTTCATATTATTTAAGGTTTATTCATTAATGAGAATCTCAACTCTTCTATTCGTTCGTATTCCACTCTCGGTGATATAGTCTGCAAGAGGTTCTGTCTGTACCTGACTACTTACAGTAATATTATTTGGATTCAACCCTTTGGCAATAAGAATTTCTCTCACCATATTAGCACGCTCTAGTCCGAGTTCATAGTTGTCTCCATTCGCTACGGCGTTGTACGTATGCCCTATTATATTGATTGCCTTCCCTTTTTCATGAATAGCCATGAACTGTAAGTATACCTCAAGCTTAACAGGCAATGCATCAACACTTACATTTTCATCAAAATATAAGAATGCACCCAAATCAGTCTCTTCTACAAACTGGTTCTTTATCCTAATGTTAAATTTTATTGCATCCAGAAATTCTATGTCCTCTCCAAAACTTATTTCCTTAGAAGAAAGCACTATTCTACTTGGATCTATATCCGATAATGTTTGCACAACTGCATTAGCTCTTGCCATACCAAGATTGTCAAAGTCAGTACTATTCAGTTCAGTAGGATCGTATAACCCCACAATAATTAGAACGTCCGTTTCACCCAATCTTTCCATAGTCCTACTCTTGAAATCATCAAAACTAGGGTTCACTTTAGGACTAGATACTCCATGCTCAAACGTAAATGCTGGGAGTTCTATTTTAGCAATACTAGTGCTGCTTGGGCACTTCTCTTTAATCTTACATACGTAGTACCAGCCCGATGAAAGCGACCAAGTAAGGAAAAGTAAGACGATGAGAAATGCTTTTGACTTCATACCACGGTATTTTTAGTTATTTTCCAATTAGCGGAGAGAGAGGGATTCGAACCCTCGGTACACTTGTGATGTACACACACTTTCCAAGCGTGCTCCTTAAGCCACTCGGACACCTCTCCTGACACTACAAAGTAAATTATAATTTGAACAATGCCAATGCATTCTCTGTAGTTCTCTTCTTTATCACCTGTTCAGATACGTCAAACACGTAGCTTAACTGCTTTACTACCTCAATAATGTAGCTGGTTTCATTTCGCTTACCTCTATAGGGTACCGGTGCCAAATAGGGTGCATCCGTCTCAACGATTATATTATCCAGTGATAGATCTTTCAATTCCTCTCTTAATGTACTATTCTTAAACGTAACAACCCCACCTATACCCAAGAGAAAACCCATATCTATAATCTCCTTAGCCTGTTCCTTGCTACCTCCAAAACAATGAAAGACTCCTGTAAGCTCTTGGAAAGAGTTCCTTTTGATTAAGTCTATAATTAGACCTGTGGATTCCCTAGAATGAATAGCTATAGGTAGTTTCATCTCCTCTGCCCACTTGCATTGTTCTACAAATGCTGCTTCTTGGTACGGTTGTGTTGTTTTGTCCCAATATAAATCTATGCCTATCTCGCCTACGGCTATGTAGTGATTCTCTCTAAACTCATGTTTGATGGCCTGCAGTTGTTCTTTGTAGTTCTCTTTTACATAACAGGGATGCAGCCCCATCATTGGTACGCATATGTCAGAAGATTTTGCAAGTGAATTCAAACGATCAATGGTCGTTTCATCTATGTTAGGTAGTAGCACCCGCTGAATGCCTGCCTCCTTAGCCCTTGCCAATACAGCATCTCTATCTTCATCAAATTCCTCAGCATACAGGTGTGCGTGTGTATCTATCATATAATCAAGGCAAAGTTAGAACAAAAAAAATCCTGCTCCCTATACAGGGAGCAGGACTCTTTTGTAATTTATCGCCGTTTCTTATTTAGAAACTGTGATTCTTTTTGTTGCGTAGAAGTCACCGTTCTTTACTTGTACAAAGTATACTCCGTCTGCTACTGCTGACATGTCTACACTGTACGTTCCGTTTAGGTTGTCTACTACTGATACATTCATTGTGTTACCCAAGATGTCTCCTACTTTCACTTCTACTTCTCCTGCATTTTCTACAGTTACGCTGAATTGTCCGTTGGATGGATTTGGATATACATTGATCATTGAATTGTTCTTAGTTAACTCATCTACACCTACTAGGTTGATGCTGATAGTCTCACAAGACTCATTCCAGCACTCGCCTTCTTTAGTTGCAAGACACGCTTCTAATGTAGCTATGTCTTGGTTTACATAGGTATATGTAGGATCTTCAATCTGATCTTTTCCACCATCTCCAAATGTCCATCTGTACTGATCGTTACCTTCTGGACCGTTAAACACTACTGATCTACCATCTTTCACAAACGTAAAGGCTGCAACTGGTGCTGGATTTACCGTAACTGGCTTAGTGATTTGATCACTACATCCACCGGATACTATAGCCTCTAACGTTACATTGTACGTTCTTGGTGTTGTGTACGCATAGGTAGGTGATAAATCTGTGCTTGTCGCTGTTGGCCCGTCTCCGAACGTCCATACGTACGTAAGATCTCCTGCTGCTACGGTTGAATTATTGGTAAATACCGCTTTGTCTCCTTCACATACAGATCCTGCTTCGAAATCTGCTACTGCTTGTAGTACTACCTCTACCTCTTTAGTGATTGAGTTTGTACACCCATTCAAGTCAGCTATTGTAAGGGTCACTTCCTTAGCACCTACTTTACTAAATAGGTATGTTGGATTTTCTTGTCCTGAAGTTGATTCTCCATCAAAATCCCATGCCCACGTACTATTTGCAGCATCAGCTGTTCCTGTTCTAGTGAAGTTGATTGGTGTAAGGTTACACGCTGCATCAAATGAAAAGTCTGCCTCTGGCGAAACGTTTAAGTTTACAACCTTAGAGACTGCATCCACACACCCAAACTCAGAGGTAGCTGTTAATACTACTGTCTTAGCTCCTGCTGTTGCAAATGCATATGCTGGTGCTTCTTCTCTTGAAATGGCTACTGAATTGAAGTCCCAAGCAAATCCCATTCCTGCTCCGTTTGGTATAGTAGACTCATTGTTGAAGACTACATCTACAAAGTTACATTCTCCTGTACTTGAAAAATCAGCAACTGGCTTTTCAAACTGGTATGCATTCTTAGTGAGTGTTGCATCACATCCGTTAGCAGAAGCTAATACAGAAATCTGACGCTGTCCTGGTGTAGCAAATGTATACGCTGGATTAACATCCGTAGATGTCGCTTCTCCTGCAAAATCCCATGTATAACTGATAGGGTCTGTAGTAGGCAACGTCGTACTGTTTACAATAGTGATAGGTGATCCTTCACATGCATTCAATACTTTGAAATCTATTTCTGGTTTTGGTGTTACATTGATCGTGTTTATCGCAGTATATTCAAACTTAGGGTACTGACCATTGGCTACAGTCATCTCAACATTTACGTTGTTACCGTATGTAGTATACTCCCAAAAACCATCTTTGATATCAGAGTTATCATCTGTGACAGATAAGTCTGGATCTGCAAATTCCCATGATGTTACTATATAACTCGTACCACCCAAGGTAGACGTATTCTTGAATTGTGATGTGTTACCCAAGCATATGTCAGCAGCATCAAATGACGGTACTGGCGAATGCGGCACATACATGTATCTGCCAAACGCTGTATCACAACCTGTGGCAGCATCTAGTGCAGTAATCTCTACAAAAATAGTCTCACCAGCAAGTGTTGATAATGGATCTGTGCTGATAGCATTCCCCGTAGGCGATGCCAATGTAAAACCACTTGATGTAACGTCTGTACCACCAGCTACTGTAGTAGCTTTAAGTGAATAACTATATCCTGCTGCAGAAGGAGCTCCTTGTGTAGCAGGCAATATTTCGTAATCAGAAATATAATTATTAACAACTGCATCTGGATCTAACATTGTTCCAGAATTACAGTATCCGCCAAAAATAGCACCTTGTACAAGACTACCACCTGTAGGTGAACTAACGATATCAAAAGAATAGTCGTCGTTATTATTTGATAAATTATCATCTACTCCATCTATGTATGCAGATATAACGTTAGTCCCTGGAGTATTGAAAACAGCAGGGCTACTAAATACATAACTAATAGACGAACCAGCACTTATTGGCCCAGCAATTACTTCAGACACTTTCCCGCCACCGTTTATATCAAAAGCTACAGGAATAGCCGTTACTGGATAAGCACCTTCATTTTTTACCGTAATACCTACAGCCTTAGTAAATCCACCGCATTCCAAAGTGTTTGTAGTGAAATCTATTTGCGTATTAGAAAAATCTAAATTATACTCTACAGCTCCTAAATCTGGAGTAGTAAGGCTTCTTACATTTCCATACAAATCCGAAGTAAGGCCAGTATATGTAACACCTAAATTACCAAGACCAAAGGATGACACTCTATAGTCACTATTACTTCTATCTACAAATGAAACTGGGATGTTGTACCAATTTGTACCTAATCCAGCCGACATTGCCGTAAAACTTCCATATGTGGCGTTATGATATGCATGAATCACAGTTCCTGAACCTGTGATGTCTGCAAGATACATATTGTTATTGTCAAATGAATTTACACCTATACCTGCTGCGTCAAAACCATATATACCATAAAAATTACCTGCAGTTTTATTCACATTTGAGTAAATAATATTATTCTGAACAAGTCCATCGATATATCCAACATACATAGCATAAATAAAAGATGTGCTATTCTGCCCAGGATCTTTCATTATATTGATAGTATTATTTATTATGTCGATACCGCCAGAGCTAAAAGGTGCATATACATAAATACCATACGCTCTATTGGCACCGCTAAGATCAACTACATTGTTTGCCACAAGTGCTTTGTCCGTAGATGGCGCATAATAATTGTAAGCGTATATTCCGTATTTAGAAGAGGTTGTAGAGTTTGCAAGATTATAAACCCTATTACTTTTAATTATCTGACCGCCACCAGCAAAATATGAATAAGAGTAGATACCATACATGGTGCCAGACCTAGTACATCCTGTATTATGAACTTTGTTGTTAATAATAGTAAGTCCTTCATCAGCGTAGTAAGTTCTCAGACCATAAGTTCTCCAGTTTTTGATTTCGTTACCATCGAAAGTATTGAAGTCATTGTCAGTATTGTTATTCTCGTCTGCAGTAAAGAAACCCCAATATGGTCCGGCTTGTACGGGTCCGCTGGTTACGTTATTCTTAACAAGGCAATTTGATCCAGCAGACGAATAAGTATAAACTGAAGTATTAGAACCGTTCCCTATAAGAAGGTAACAGTTGCCAGAGCTCGTTCCTGTCATGTTAGGCATATTGAGCTCGCAGTTCTCTACGGTAATATTTTCCGACTCATCGCGAATTTGAACACAACGTCCATAAAGTGACGCCGTATTTTCGATGACTAAATTGTCAAATGAAATGTAAGAACACTCACTAACCGTGATGGTAGCTGAGACAGACCTCGATCCTGCGTGAGTTACTGTTTCTCCGTTTCCGTTTATGGTAATACTGTTAGTTGCAGATGTTCCTGCAATATCATCAAACCTAACATTTCCACTGTATGGGCCTGAACCCGCAATAAAATTAACAGTTACAGCTCCACTGACGCCAGAAGTATTAATAGCTGACACAAATTCAGAAAAACTTGCATAGTTTGTTCCACTTGTAGTAGAACCTGAGTTAATGGTATAAGTACCATTTAGTTGGGCTGAAGCCGAGCCTGCAAAGAGCATAGCACCGAATACAACTAGTGATTTTAGATCGAAAAGCCAATTTCGTTTGTAAATTTTTTTCATACGCTTAAGATTAATTGATAATTACGTTAATTCTCTTTTGAGAGCATCAAATTTAATCAAAAAAATGAAAATTCAATTTTTTTACTTGATAATGACAAAAAAACTATAAAATTTCATAGTTAGTATAGTAAACGAATTCTGATTTTGGCCAAGAACCCACATCCCTAGTATGATTCTGCCGTCTCTCCGGGATATATATCCTACGTGCGAGAAGCCATGGAAGAACTTTAGTTAGATAATTGCTAGATCTATATCCCCCAACTATAACACAATCCAGTTTCAATGTGTCACTTATATAGTCTTTGGTATAGTCTAAAAACAAACAGCTTTTGTGCTTCTACTCCCCGAAGAATCAATTGCTGATATTAACTCTACCTGGCAACTTATGGACTTGGCTTTCTGCTCTGGATTATTTTTTATTCTAACGAGCAACTCACTTGCCTTGTCCACATTAGCATAATGCGAGGAGTAATGGATTTGTTCGTAAGCTCCTGTGGTCAGATATCCTATCACTAAAAAATGCACAAGTGCCAATAATGAGACTATTTGCTGCAGCGGTCTATTGATGTGCTTCCGGAAATAGATATGAGCACTGAGTAAAGCTGGGATACCCATTCCCAAAAAAACAAGCATAGGAAAACACGACCAAGTGAATTCTACGTAACAAAAAATACCAAGTATAAATGGGATTAGAAACCTCAGAAGTGGTATATGTCGCCAAACATACATCTACTTATCTAGGCATATTTTCTGTACATCAAGGCTTTCAATTCGTCTTTTAGGTCTTCATCATCCCACACCAACTTAGCTTTATACTTGTGGTATACTGCAAATGCAGACTCCCGATCTCCGGCACCCTCTAATTGGTTCATGAAACTATTGTACGCTTTATGGTCTCCGTCAAAAAATGCACTCTGAAACTCAAATCGTTTGGCAACCGACATTCCTTTGGCAATACTCTTTATAGGTTCACTGCTAAATTTTTCGAAAAGTGACAGCATTTCATCATCTGCTTTCACCATATGCCTAACTAGTGGTTTCTTAACCTCCTCTTTTCGTTCTAGCTGAGCTCCTTCTATTGTTTCACCTACTACTGGGGTGGGAACTGATGCGGACTCTAATTCACGCTCTATTATAGGCACCTCATTAGCTACTGAGGTACTTGAAGCTTTTAACTTTATTTTACCTTGAAGAGCAAGCTTGTTTATCTCTTCATACAAATCTATACATTGCTTACGGAGCACATCAATATCTAACCGCGATAATTTTTCTGAATGAAGACTTAAGCGACTATTATTTATGCTCAAAAGGTCCAAAAGTTCATCTATTCTTTGGTGAATGCTATCTCTACTCATAATAATGGTACGAATAAAATCATTTATTATTACTTTCGGCAGCCATTATCAACATAGAAAATGTTTATAGAACCTAAAAACAATAGAGGCTGGATAGAGGTAATATGTGGCTCTATGTTCTCTGGCAAAACGGAAGAACTTATTCGTAGAGTCAAACGAGCCAGAATCGCAAATTTGAAGGTTCGCATTTTTAAACCAAAGATGGAAACGCGTTATGACAAGGTGAAAGTAGTGTCTCACGACGATAACCATGTTGACTCTTTTCCTGTAGATCACTCAGAAGAGATGCTTCGTTGGATAGATGATATAGAAGTAATCGGTATAGATGAGGCTCAGTTTTTTGATGAAGGATTACCTGCGGTATGTCATCAGCTAGCCAATATGGGTAAACGTGTAGTAATAGCTGGACTTGATATGGACTATATGGCACAACCTTTTGGCGTAATGCCAAACCTAATGGCTATGGCAGAGTATGTAACCAAGGTGCACGCTATATGTATGCAGTGTGGAGACGTAGCTCAGTACTCCTACCGATTCACCAAAAGTGGTGGACAGGTACAATTGGGCGAAAAAGACCAATACGAACCTCGGTGCAGAAGTTGCTATGTTAAAGGAATGGCAACGCAGCAAGCGGGTAAACGTAGATGAGATCACCAAAAAAACGATAACGGTCTTCTAACTGAAAGTACCCCTTGTTTTTCACAATGATGAATAAGGAGGCTTGCATAGCAAAAAATACAAACCACACCAATACCGAAACATCTTCTTGCCAAAGGCCTATGCTCATAAATATCAAACTAAGAAGAATACACAGGATAGAAAGCCTGCGAATAGTCATATCTGTTGTAAGCTGAGCTAAAGACAGCACATCAGCTTGATGATCTGCCTCCTTATCAAAAAAGGAGAATATGAATAAATTGGTGAGGTTTAACAATAACAGACTTATTGATACAACAGGCACGCTGTGCGGCCATAAGTCAAATGGTGCTTCTGCCAAAGGAGCGATACAAAACCCAACCGATACTACAAATGCAATGAATGCTTCTTTAAAAAAGAACTTTCGCTTGAAACGAACCGGTACTAGGTAGTTTACAACAAAATGAGCCACTGTAAGTGCCATCAAGACTCCCACCATATTATAATGCGTTTGAGGAACATAAAATGCGAGCAGTAGAAGAAGCACCCCAACAATTGCTAACATTGGAATCAACACTGTCTTCTTCGTAAAATGAACCGTATGTCTTCGTGCAGTGGCTTTATATTTTAGCTGGATACCATCTAGCAAATGGTCTAACGTATAGATAAACCATACACCAAGGGCTAAACCTGAAGCAACTACATAATTGGCCTGTACCTTATAAATTTTGCTAAAAAAAACATAGCAACTGAAAGAACCCAATGCTACCGAAATGCTGTATGTGTTTATGAAATTGAGAAAGGCAATAAGTAGTTTGATTCGTTTCATATAAACGAACATCAACTTAATCTACCGCTATGACTTCTTTTACTTCAGGGAGCATATTTTTTATGCTTTCTTCTAACCCCGCCTTCATTGTGAGGTGGCTAATACTACATGTACTGCACGCTCCTAATAACTTCAGCTTCACTACATGGTCTTCATAAGAAACAAGTTCTACATCTCCGCCATCTTTTCTTAAAAACGGTCTCATGCTTTCGAGGGCCTGTTCTATGGTTGATTCTTGTGTCGACATTTTTACTTTGTCAAATTTACCTCTTTTTATCTACTAGCCGCTAACACGGATAGTATTTGTACTATTTTACCAACAATGGGTAGGTACTCGCTATGCAGACTTTCAAAAGACTTGTCTTCTTTTATTCTAATCTGTCCGAGTAAGTCAATGTTGAATTCTTCGCACAGTTTAACACCGCCATCTTTGCCAAATAGATAATACTTTGTGCCATCTTTTTCGGGTTGAAAATAACTCATGTTTTCAACTACTCCTAGTATATTCTGCTTGAGATGAGGATTGGTAAACATGTCTATCGCCTTACGTGTATCTGCAACGGCTACCTCTTCTGGAGTAGTCACTATTACTACTCCACTCAGTGGTATATGCTGTATTATGCTTAAATGAGCATCCCCTGTCCCTGGCGGTAAATCTACAAATAGATAATCTAGCTCTCCCCATTTAACATCACTGCAAAATTGCGTAATGGCTTTACTTAACATTGGTCCTCTCCAAACCAAAGCCTGTTTACTATCGACCAAATATCCAATGCTCATCGTCTTAAGACCATACTTCTCTATGGGTAGCATGAGTTCGCCGTCCATGGCTGGGCTCTCTGCAGTAATTCCCAGTAAAGTAGGTATAGACGGGCCATGTATGTCTGCATCTAATATACCCACTCTAGCACCCGCTTCTTGGAGTGTACGAGCAAGGTTGACGGCTACCGTACTCTTACCTACGCCGCCTTTGCCAGACGCTACCGCTATAATGTTTTTTACACCCCCCAGTACAGTGTTATTATCTCTACTCACCTGAACATTTGAAGTGACATTAATCTCAACCTCTGCAGTATCACTTACCATGGTACTAATTGCCGTTCTGCAAGCATTGGTAATACTATCTTTCATGGGGCAAGCTGGTGTAGTTAGTACAAGATCAAAAGAAATTTTGCTTCCTTCTATAACCAGTTTCTGAATCATATTGAGAGTCACCAGGTCTGTATTTAAGTCTGGATCATCTACATAGCCTAAGGCTTTTAATACTTCTTCGTTTGTCATTCTACGTTTTTTAGAAATGGAAAAAATCGTTTATTCATCTTTAGCAAAAACCATCGTACAAATTTATACTCACCCAGAATACTTCCAATAATGAATAAAAGAACTTGATATATAAAATAGACGGCTACCATCGTGATGATAAGTTCATACCAATGGAGCTCTCCATAAGTGCTTTTCTCAAAAAACAGGTTAGTAAACGGTCTTCTCACCAGGGTAACTGATGAACCCGTTATCGCGAAAATGAAGAAAATACGTATCATTCTGATGTCTGTTTCTACGTTCCATTTTACTTTAAGTTTTTCCCAGATAGACTTCATTTTTTACTCTTGCAAAGCTACTTTTATTATTACTAAAACTATTTAGCAGGCAATATAGTTTTCGGAGTTGTCGTTCCATTTTTGTCTGAAACGAAAAACTCATGAATAACCGCTTGAAGCTAGTCATCCTGATCGTCCTAATTACCGGAACTTTGTTGAGCTATAACCATGCGATGAAACACTACTATATTGCAAGTGGTGGTATTCAAAAATATGACCGAGCAGAGATATACATTCAAGCAGGACACGAAGGCAGAACACGAGGTGCTACTGGGACCTCCGGACCATACGGTAACGAGATAGACTGGACTCCAATTGTAGCAGATGAAGCTACTCATATACTAGAAGAAGCAGGCATTACTGTGATACGTAGCAATGCCGATAGAAGAAAATACAGCATCGTAGACTTAGCACTCTCAATACATTTTGATGGTTGTACTACACAATGCGGTAGTGGGGCTTCTATAGGCTATGATGATCATACCGATAAGCCTGCTGCGGACGAGTGGAAAGCTCTCTACTCCAATTACTTTAAGCATAAATGGCACAAGGATAATTTTACAAAAAACCTCAGTAATTACTACAACTTTAAATACACCATAACGCGAGACGCTGAGTTGGTACTTGAGCTTGGAGATCTCACTTGTCCAACACAAGCAAAATGGATGAAAAATAACCTGAAGAACCTTGGAAATATTGTAGCCTACTTTGCAGCCAAACGCATTGGCAAAGAGCATCTTATCAAGAAGCCTTATACCTCATAAGAAAACTACTCGTTATCGTTTTGGTGTAAAGAAAAGGGCACCAAATCGACTAATATGCTAACTGCTTAGCCTATGTCCTTAGTCAGCCATCCAACTCGCAGAGTTAAAAAAATTCTCTGTGCAATATTACTGGTAGCTACCGCAGGAAAGACATTTCAAAACCCCACTGTAGACTCTCGGTCTACGTCCAACAAAACACTTAAAAATAGATTAGACAACTATTGCTGTCTAAATTAAAAAAAGGGGAGCAATTGCTCCCCTTTTTCAATTTAGTTTTTGGTGTGTCCTAGTAAACTAATTCAAAGTCTACGCGTCTGTTCAGAGCTCTGCCTGCTTCAGAACTATTTTCAGCTATTGGCATAGTTTCGCCATATCCTATGGCTGTCATTCTATCTCTAGATATACCATGAGAAGCAAGATAACGTTTTACAGCATCTGCTCTATTTTGAGACAGTTCTTGATTGGCAACCTCGTCACCTTTGTCATCTGTGTGACCCTCTATCTTAACCATCGCCTTACCATACTCTTGCAATATCGAACTTAGTTGATCTAAGTTGGCAAAAGACTCCGCTTTAATAAGATCCTTACCGCTTTCAAAGAAAATACCTTTTGCCGCTAATCTTATTTGCTCTTTCACCTCTTCTTTGATCTCTGGACATCCTTTGTTTGCAGCTATACCTGGAGTCATTGGACACACATCTAGGTGGTCATACACGCCGTCTCCGTCACTGTCTGGGCAACCTTCACCCGCTGCAGTACCCGCTTTAAATGGGCATCTGTCTTTGCTGTCTTCTATACCGTCTTTGTCAGAGTCTGGGCAACCTGCAAACTCTTTTATACCTCGCACAGTCGGACATTTGTCGTCTGAATCTTCGATACCGTCACCATCCGTATCTGGACAACCACCAAAAATGGCTAAACCTTTTACGCTTGGACATTTATCTTCCTCGTTTACAATGCCGTCACCGTCATCATCTAATGAGCATCCTGCAGTATCTACGTCATATCCTTCTGGAGTGTTAGGACACATATCAAAATCATCTGAGATACCGTCACCGTCAGCATCCTTGATTTTATAAGAAGACCCTCCATTATTACCAAAATTAAATGCTAGGCCAACTGAGTGGTATAAGAAAATGTCATGTAATGGCTTATTGCCTTCTTGTGCACTGTTTAGTTTGGCTCCAGCTACGACCCAAGGAGAAGCATCCATATTATCATCAAATGTATAATTGATTTGCTCGCTAACTACGAGGTCCAACGCATCTGAAATAGCAAATTTAAATCCTGCTCCAGCATTCCAAGCAGAGGAAATCCACGTTCTATTTTGAGAGTATCCTTCGGGGACAGTAAACTCAGTAAATTTAGATATAGATTGAGTCACGCCCCATCCAGCTCTTATAAAAGGCTTCAGACGAGCGTCTTCAGCTAAAATGTAACCATTAGCAAACTTGTAGGTTACTCCTAACATACCTTGAAGCACTCTTGCTCTAAATCCTACTCTTCCTGATGTAGCAAGCTCATTACTATAGGCCGTCTTGTAGAAACCAACATCGCCTGAAGAACCGTAGATATTTACATCGAATGATGAGTTTAAATAAATACCAAAAGCACCTCCAAGTCCTTGGTAGTCTGGGCTATTCTTAAAATATAGCGATGAACCCAAATCTCCATGATACTCTAATAAACCTCCATTAATTTCCAGACCAAACTTCTTATTGTGCGATTGAGCAAATGAAGCTGAACTGAAAATAAATAGGGATAAAGCAAACGTCAGTATTTTTTTATTCATGATTAATTATTGATAGATTGTGCAAGCAATATTACACTAAATTGGCACAACTTAAAAATATTTTTCCTGTTTCAACTCCAAAACCCTGTTCCCTTCGCTACAATTTTTGCAAATATCAATGCTACTCCTGCCCGTAAGTGTTTTTCTTCCAATAGACACTGTTCAGCTCCTTTCCAAATGGCATGAAATAGCATTTTTTCAATTTCAACTGTTCTAGCAGGTGGTATCCTTATTAAAACAACAGGTCACAATCTTACCATCCCAAGTGACAATACAACCCTGCCACATACGCCAGCAATGACTCAGCAGTTCATTTTGAATTTTATATTTCAGCCCATCCTTTTCGTAGCGAGCATACTTTGGATTTTTTGGTAAAAAGCTACTTCCTTCTTCAAAATTGTAAATCTAAGCAGCTTTCAGAGTTAGGTCGTCAACATCAGCCTCTTTGGCGAGTTTTTGTATTTCCTTTATCCCACCCTCATTGTGCCCAATGAGGATGAATTGCCAGATGATAAATGGCTTCTAGTGGCTGTTTACCATTTTACCCTATTCTTAGTGCCTTCTACACCTTCTTAACGCTACTACCAATTCTATATTCAGCATAGCATTCGTTTTGCACCGTCAATGGATATAATGATTCTGCTCAGTCTGCCGTCTTCTTGCCGTTCACGTCAGTCATATAGTGACATTGGTACTAGTAGCTGTATATATATTATGCTGATTAGCATAGCTAACCATATCCGTAAAATCCTTGTTGAGGTATGGCTCACACTGAAAATAATAGGTAATATAGGTCAACTTACGATGCAATTGGTCTTAGGTTCTGATGATGTTGACACCGTAACACCGCGATGGTAATTCTGCTTGAAAATTTTACTGAGATGATAGGATGTAAATATACGCAAAGCGTTCCATAGTCTAAGTAGCTGCAGCGTATTGAGATACACCATTCCATCTACTATTTGTACCTTGGTTCCCAAATTACATCAGGTATTTTTTTTTTGTATAATAGTAAATTGACACTGCAGCAGTAAATAGTATATACGTCACATTGAACAACCAGCCAATCATACCAAACCCAAAGGTATAAAACGCTGCTAATATGCCAACTGCCATCCCGCCTAAAAAAAGGTGAAATCCAATAAATTTTCCATTACGAAGCAATGCAATACCAAATAGGGATACAATACATCCTATCAGTCGATAAAGGCTCTTTTGTCGGTACACGTTTGGAACTAGCTTGTTTTCTAGTTGCTCATTAAATCCTTCAAACCTACTTTGCATTTCTGGGACATCCTCATAGGCCAGCTGTTGTTGGCTAAAAGCAGTCTTTAGGTCTGCCCTCAATAGCTCGGAGTCTTTATTTGCATTGGTATAGCCCGAATAGTTGCTTACTGTCATTACAGAAAGAATTACGGTGAGTATTATTCCAATTATTTTATATGACCTACTTTGCTCCATTATTCAGTTCGCAAAGTAATAAAAAAGATCTTTCCACGGTGACGAATGATAGCTGTATTTTTAAGTAATATTTCCGTTTCTCTCTGGCCATAGCCCGCAATACGTTCCGCATCAAAATTATCAAATGCTAAGCGGAACGCTTCTCTTTTTTTGAGAATCGTATACCAACTTAGTCCTGCTTGAAAGGTCTCCAAAACAAGCATCTCAAAAAGCACGGCATCATCGTGTACAGGCACACCCCACTCCTCGTCATGATAATGTACGTAGAGGTCGTCTTTAAGTCACCATTCACATCTTTTCTTACCATCTCGTGGATCATATGTCACCTTTTTCATATTGAAGTGATCGCTTAAAATTGAAAATATATGAAGGGCTGTATATCTGCACTAGTAGCTTGGTATATGCCAAATACTACCAGTACAAAAATCAGTATTTTTACATACATTGGGGCCTCCGTAAACCACCATTGCAGCCTATTTTTGAGGCTGCTCGGAAGCATATGGACCACATAACCTGTAAGCATGAGTGCAAAAACCTTCCAATATGCGACTATGCGAGAAAATATTCCGCCAAAATCAAAATCTGTAAAAATAATAGAAACCATAGCGTCTACCGTTGCCATATCTGATGCTCGAAAGTACATCCAAGAAAAAGCCACAAAATGAAATGTTATAATCACCGCAACTACTTGTCCTACTCTGGTGGTAGCCATATTGAAACGCTTGGCCCACATGCGGTGCACAGCTAACCCTGCACCATGCAGTGCTCCCCACACGATAAACTTTGTTGCGGCACCGTGCCAAAGGCCTCCTAACAGCATGGTGATAATGAGGTTTACATACGTTCGTATTTTACCTTTACGATTACCCCCAATAGAGATGTAAAGGTAGTCACGGAGCCATGTACTCAGGGAAATATGCCATCTCCTCCAAAAATCGGTAAGACTTTGAGACTTGTAAGGACCATTAAAATTAACAGGCAGCTTGAAACCCAAAAGTGCTGCGAGTCCTATAGCAATATCTGAGTATCCAGAAAAATCACAATAAATCTGAATACTGTAACCGTATACCGCCATAAGATTCATAAATCCACTATATACCTCAGGCGTATCAAATACACGGTCTACAAAATTTACACTGATATAGTCGCTGATTACGACCTTCTTGACTAAACCTGCCATAATTAAGAATACAGCAGTACCAAACCCACTGCTGCTAAGGTAATACGGTCGTTTTATCTGTGGCAAAAACTCTGATGCTCGTACGATAGGTCCTGCCACAAGCTGCGGAAAAAAACTTACAAAAAAGGCAAAATCAAAAATATTACCGCACGGTTTCAATCGCCCACGATATATATCTATGCTATAGCTCAGTGTCTGGAAGGTGTAAAAGGAAATACCTACTGGTAGTATGATGTCATTAACGTCAAAACCTGTCCCAAAGGTACCATTTGAGAATGCCGCTAAAAAGTTGATTGTCTGGAAATTTGTATCTAACCAACCATTTATGCTATCCACAAAAAAGTAGGCGTATTTGAAAAATGCGAGTAACCCAATATTTGTAGCTAAACTAATATGTAGGTAGAGTCGTTTCTTCCATTTTTGTTTTGCCACATATATACCAAAACCCACTCCATAATCTACAAACGTACTAAACAGTAGGAGACAGAAGTAGAAGCCACTGCACTTGTAATAGAAGAAAAGACTGAATATTAATAAATAGAGATTTCTTGTGCGGACATGTTTATTTAGAAGCGTATAACCTCCAAACATTAGCGTAAATAAGAACAGAAAAAAATACTGATTGAAAAGCAATGGTTGCTTAGCTGAGTAACCGAATATTTCCTCCAAACTAAACATCGTTTATTGGCCCTTATAGCCCTTCATTAGTGCATTATAGAGCATCTCTCCTTGTAACTCATAGCCTTTTACAGTGAAGTGAATTAAGTCTGCTCTGGCTAGCTCATCGTTTTTCCAATCTACAATAGCATTTTTGCCACCCATAGATTTATATAGATCCCATACTGCAAGATCCTCTTCTAATGCCAGTTCTAACATAGCATCTCGCAACGGAGCTACATTCTTGCTTGGATACTTTCTGTTCAGGTAATGGTCTGGAGGTGTAGTCAGCAGTATAGCTGTATCGGGATTTTTATTCCTTATCCTTTTTATTAACGTACGGTATTCTTCTTTGAGACATTTCACACAAAAATTAGATGAGGAAGTATAGCTATCGTTTGTTCCAAAACTGATGATAACCAATGAAGCATTAAGGTCATTTATCTGCTCTTCGAAGTACTTGCTACGAAGATACTGAGAAACAGTACTACCATTAATACCCATTGCGTGATACAATACGCCTGGTTGGCTGTTTTCTAAGACCAAACCCTGCAACTCTGGCAAGGTGTCTGTGTCATAGCCAGGCCTGAACATTAGCCTATCTTGCAATTCATCAAAGTAAATCACCGTATGTCTATTTTCTTTACCAGTCAAATAATTACCAATGACCTGTTCAGGTAAAAAGCTGCCGTAATTATCTAGTAAAGTTACCTTATTGAATGCTGCATCTGTTTGGGCCTTGATCGCCACATCAATACTAAAAGCAGCATTCTCTGCAGGTGTTACTGTAAATCCTGCTACACCTAAATTGCATTCCAAATAATCTCTTTTAATATAGCAATATTGCCAAGTACCTGTATGGCTGAATTGCACATCTAGAGCACCATAACTCTTGGCTATTTTGTAAGGGAATACAAAACCTCTTCCCGCATCACCAAAGGTGCTTTGCAACTTCTTACGTACCGTACCTGAAAAGACGTCTGCTTGAATATGAGAGTCCCCTATGTGGACTACAGATACATTAGTACAATCACTTACTATTGCTCCAAGCTTAGTAAAAAAAGAGCTTAGAGACTGTACATTAAAAATATCACAAGGATGAATAGCTACTTTACTATGCTGAGCAAAACCACACAGCACCAGCAAGAATATGGAGAGCAGCATTTTTTTCATCTAGCTATACTTACCCCTATACTTTTTAGTAATGTCAGAAGCTATTTTCTTCACTTCTTGTTCTTGATCTACTTTACAAATAAGTAGAGCGTCATCTGTATCTATAACGAAGTAACCATCTAGGTCTTTTACTACAACAAGTTTTTTCTTGTCACTTACTATCAAGTTATTAGATGCGTTTATAGCCTTCAAATCTACATTTAGAACGGTGTTATCACCATCCGTTGCCAGTTCTTCTTGTACACTTTTCCAAGTACCCAAGTCGCTCCACCCAAAATCAGAGGGCAGTACATATACGTTATCTGCTTTTTCGAGTAGCCCGTTATCTATGCTTATACTTGGTATCTCGGAATATATCCGTTCTATGTGTTTTTTCTCTATGTTGGTATTGTAAGCTCCTCTACCTTCCGCAAAAGTCAAACTTAATTCTGGTAGGTGCTCATTTAGTGCTTTCAATATACTCGATGTACTCCATACAAACATTCCACTATTCCATAAAAAATCACCGCTTTCGAGAAACTTTTCTGCCAATTCCAACGGCGGTTTTTCTGTGAAGGTGATTACCTTATTGACTCCTTTTACCACTTCATGTTCTTCATACTGTATATAACCGTATCCAGTATCAGGTCTGTGTGGTTTTAATCCCAAGGTTACCAAGGCATCATTTTCTCGAGCATACTTCTGAGCTGTATGCACCTGGTATATGAAGGTAGAATTATCCTGTATAAGATGATCACTCGGGGCAATTATTAGCACACCATTTTCATCTTTCTCAGATATTTTATAAGCGGCATAAGCAACGCAAGCCGCCGTATTCTTACCCATTGGCTCGCCAAGTATTTGGTTTTGGTTTAGTTCAGGAAGTTGCTTGCTCACTAGCTCTGAATAACTTTCATTGGCTATTATATAAATGTTTTCTTTGGGTACTATTTTAATATAGCGTTCGTACGCTTCCTGTATAAGTGTTTTTCCTGTACCCAGAATATCGATAAACTGCTTCGGCTTACTCTTTCGGCTTACTGGCCAAAACCTACTCCCTATACCTCCTGCTAATATAACAACATACGTATCTTTTAGTATTTTCATATTAATCCCTCTCTTATTAAATCTTGTATATGTATAACCCCTGTTGGCTTTCCGTTTTCTGCCAATATGATGTGATTTATTTTATGTGCCTTTACGAATGACACACCTTCGACTGCCAGTGTATTTGCGTCTATCGTTTTGGGGTTAGCTGTCATTATATACTCTGCCGTAAAATCACCAATTTCGGTATGCTTTGTGAGCATTCTACGTAAATCACCGTCTGTAATTATTCCTTTTAAGTCACCTTGGTCATTGATTACCAATACAGCTCCCATTCTTCCTTTTGTCATGGCTACTATACACGCTGTCAGTTTTGCATTGTTGCCAATAAGTGGCACCTTATTTTGCTCCGCTACCTCACCTAACGTGAGGTAGAGTTTTTTACCCAGAGCTCCCCCAGGATGATACTTGGCAAAATCCTGGGATTTAAATTCTCTGCATTTTATCAGTGCTACGGCCAAGGCGTCTCCCATTGCCATTTGGGCAGTGGTACTTGTAGTTGGGGCTAGATTATTGGGGCAAGCTTCTTCTGATACTGTAGTATCTAATAGGTAGTGACTATGCTTTGCCAAACTAGAGCTCAAATTCCCTGTTATTGCAACTAATTTGTTGCCTCCTTTTAGTATGAGCGGTACGAGCACTTTTATTTCTGGACTATTTCCGCTTTTTGATATACAGATAACCACATCCTCTCGTTGTACCATACCTAAATCCCCATGTATGGCATCTGCGGCATGCATAAAAAGAGAAGGAGTACCCGTACTATTAAAAGTGGCTACAATCTTTTGACCTATGATAGCACTTTTACCTATTCCAGTAACTACCACTCGGCCGTTGGACTCAAGTATCGAATTTGTTACATCCACAAAACTATTCGTTAGTAATTTGGTTAAATTTCGCAGACTTTCGCTCTCTAATAAGAGTGTTTTTTTGGCTACCTGAAGGATTTCTGTGGAATTAAGCATGATAATAACCGCAAATTAAAAAATTTATTTCCTCAAGTGGTACAAACGGTATTATATTAGTCACTCATTACAGAATTAATAAGATTTTAAGTAAAAATAGATGGCAGCAGACGTTGTAGATTTAAAGGTAAATTTAAAGGAGTTTTTTGGATTTGACTCGTTTAAAGGGATGCAGGAGGAAGTGATTTCTACGATAATACAAGGCGAGGACTGCTTTGTAATAATGCCTACGGGTGCAGGTAAGTCATTGTGTTATCAGTTGCCAGCACTCACCAGTGAAGGCACAGCAATTATCATATCTCCCCTCATAGCCTTGATGAAAAATCAAGTAGATGCCATACGCGGTTTTAGTGACAGTGATTCTGTAGCACATTTTCTAAATTCGTCACTCACCAAATCCCAAACTGAACGAGTGAAAAGTGATGTGACAGAAGGTCGTACTAAAATGCTATATGTAGCCCCAGAGACGCTCAAAAAAGATGAGACCATAGATTTTTTACGTTCTGTGAAGGTAAGTTTTGTAGCCGTAGATGAGGCACATTGTATCT
>JAOKFZ010000030.1 GCA_028247315.1 Bacteroidia bacterium
CTGTAAGGAGTGGTAATTCCGAAGGTTTTAGCATACCCAAGAAAGTGACCTTCTCCTCTATTCCTAATTTTTTTACTGCTTCTTTTAGTTCATTATCTAAGTCTCCGCTTCCTGCTATTTTAAGTGTTATATCTATGTATTGCATAGCTCCAATTAAAGCCTCTAATCCTCTACCTTTATTGAGTGCTCCTTGGTAGAGCAAGTACCTATCTTTAGGTTCTACGACAACCAATTCTTGAAGAATAGGGCTGTTTTTTACTACGGTAAATGGTACATTGTATTTTGTTTCGTACTCATTGGCTATCATCTGTCCAACTGTGATGCCTTGCTTTATTCTTGGGAGGATCAGGTGTTCTATTTTCAACCATACCGCACGTTTGCTTGGTCGTGAGACCAATTCTGGCACTTCCGTAAAGTATTCGTGAGAATCATAGACAAGCTTCTTCTTACGTAGTTTGCTCACTGCGAAACAGGCAGGCAACGTATCTAAATCTACTGCGTGTATAATGTCTACCTTGGCAACAAGTAATGCAAAAAAGATGCGTAGGTTGTATGCTATATAGAATAACGGTCCGCTCTTTAGAACAAAAGAAAAACGTCTTTGGGAAAACACTCGTTCTGGTATGACCTCGGTAGATTTTTTTCTACCCCAAAGCGAGACGTTATACTCCAGAGATAATGACGTACATATACGAATCATACGTTGATCGTATATCGTATCGTTAATGACTGTAGCTATTACGCTTGGTTTATTTTCCAAGTGTAGAATTGATTAGTTTTAATTAGGTACTGATTTTCTAACAACCATTTGACAACGGTTATTATTTGTTTCTCTTCGAACGTGCCAAAGGAAGAAACTATTGTCTCTAATTCCAAATTTTTATCAACGGTAAAGTCTTTAATCGTATCAATGATCGTGCTTATCTCTGTACTGTTTAATGCTGATTTTTTTGCCAATCGGCATATATCACATTTACCGCATACTTCTTTTTTTTCTTCACCAAAGTATTTTAACAAGTGATTTTCCCTACACCCTATTGCTCTACTCTCATATCCCAGGATATAGGCTTTGCGGTATTCTTCCCTATCGCGGAGCACTAGGTACTTTTTTTTGTCAAAAGACACCTTTGTAGGGCGTGCTTCTAAGTACGTAAGTGAGTTTCCTTCGTGTCCTTCTATGAAGTCTACTATTCCGTTGGTATGAAGCTTTTTTACTTCACGCTTTATGTCACCAATGCTGCACTTTTGCCTCTTAGCTAATTCACCAAAATTGAGTGGTACATAATGATCAAACATACCGCCGTAGGAACGTAGCAAAAGTTTGATGAATATGTCTTGCACTTTGTTTTTCACTTGGTATGCATAGAGTTCACCTTGTTCTACAATAAATTTAGCTCGTGGCATTTGAAAAATTTGCTCGTTGAGTTTTACAAATCCCATGGAGTGTAGCACTCCCAAGCTATTCATGACCTGCCAAACACCAATGCCGAAACTTTCAGCAAATGTCAGGATATTAAAACGGTATGTAACTCCTTTGCCAGCTGTAAATGCAACTTGATGTTGATTGTATAGACACTGCAATGTGTGTTCTAACTGCTGTATAGTAGGAAAACTAGACCAATGCTTACTCACTCCTAAATGATCGGCCAATAATACGCAGTAGGCGGCTAATCCATCTCTACCCGCTCTACCTGCTTCTTGATAATATGCTTCTGGACTTTCTGGCCGCTCATAGTGAATTACCGCACGTACATCTGGCTTGTCTATTCCCATACCAAAAGCATTGGTACAAACCACTACTCTCGTCCTATTCTCTACCCAGTCTTGCTGTATAGTTGCTCTTCGTTCATTCTCTAGTCCACCATGGTAGTACATCGCAGACAAACCTGCAGATTGTAGATTTTTGGCTATTTCTTCACATTTTCTACGTGTATTGGCATACACAATACTGGTTCCTTTGATTTTAGACAATATCGTGGTAATTCTTCGAAGTTTGTTATTGTCTTGCAAGACCAAATAGCTCAGATTATCTCTACTAAATGACTTTCTGTAAGACTTAAACTTTTTCTTAAAATCCAAGTATTTAATAATATCCTTTTCTACTGCTTCTGTTGCTGTTGCCGTTACAGCAATAAAATTGGCTTCAGGTACAATTTCACGCAGTTCTCCCAGCCTAAGGTACTCTGGCCTGAACTGATGACCCCATTGTGAGATGCAATGGGCCTCGTCTACCACTAAGAAACTTATGGGTATATTAGCCAAGTAACTGCGAAACAACTTGGTAGTAGCACGCTCGGGGCTAAGGTACACGAGCTTGTACTTGCCATTGAGTGTGTTTTGCATTTCTGTCTCTATCTCACGACTGCTCATGCCACTATGCAGTGCAATGGCCGGTATACCTCGTTTGGTAAGATTGTCTACCTGGTCTTTCATTAAGGCAATCAGCGGACTAAATACAAAACAAACACCATCTTTGGCTATGGCTGGCAGTTGAAAACAAATACTCTTGCCACCGCCCGTAGGCAAGAGAGCTAGAATGTCTTCTCCTTGCATTACAGATACTATAATATCGCGTTGCAAAGGTCTGAATGAGTTGTAACCCCAGTATTTTTTGAGTAAAGATTCGAGCACTATTTGTATGTTACAAGTCTAAAGTTTTTAACCCGAATAGTGAAGACGAAAAAAGCAAATAGTTCAAATTATAACACACTTCTGTACGTCTTGATAAGTAACGCACCTAAGTTTTTATGTGGTGGAATGTAGTCTTTAAAACGATTATCTGCGGCACTGCCCGCTGCAAACCTCTTATCTAGAGTAAGCCATAGTTTATCCCATACAATGTCTTGCCCCTTGCGTATTACTTCGTTAAGCTCCAAACATAGCTTATCGTTTACCAGCATAGTCCCTATCTGCTTACTACTAATTATTTGAGCATCTGGGGAGTACTTTAGTACTTGGCTAATATTGTTATACCCACCGCACGAACCCAAAAACACAATCTCGGCATTGGGCGTAAGACTCTCTATAGCAGCACTTGCAAAATACGAATGGCCACGGTGTACTACTACATCTGGCCATCTTCCTGTACTCGCAAAATGTGCTTTTATCGCATCTTGACCTGCATATTCACTTGTAGGTTTATTAGCATATATCTCTACGGACATTCCTGTCCGACTCTTCAAGATCACATAGGTACCTTTATCCATCACATCCCATTTACCGTTTCTAAAGGTCCCCAAAAAATGAGCATAACTTGTTCTACCGTCCGGATCGTCGAAAAAGAAATGTTGCTGAACGTTCTTGCCTTCTTTATATAGTCTATCTACAGGTAAGATACGAAGATTTAGTGCCTGATCATTGAGAGACGTGTTGATGCTGCTAACGCCTAGATTAAATACACTGAGAATAATACTATACAGTTTTTCCGCTTCGGTATCCACATAACGTACTTTCTCATAATAGCTCGTGATGGCTTGCTCAAACAGATACTTACTGTTTGTACTACGTATACTACCATAAGTATCTGCAATGGCTACTGCACTGCTCAGGTTGTCATTGGCTTTTTCTATACCTTCTACAAGCTTTTTAAATAACTGCTGTTTCTCCCATTCGCCCATCTTACTCAAAAATGAATTAAGCTCATTGTAGCCTGCACACATTTTTATGAATGTACGAAACTGATTAAAATTGAGACGGTACAGAAACTCATAGGTGTCTTCTGCATCTATCTTTGACATCATACGCTTATACATACCCAAAAAGGTGGAGGTATAAATCTCGTCTTCACTGTAGACCATAAGGGTATATATTTCAAAAGCATTGAATTTCTCGAGGCTCATAAACCGCACAGCATCAGATTTTTCATGTAAGTCGTTAATTACACGTACATGCTTTAAGCACTGATATTTAAGTGCTTCATCTACAGAATGCTGACCACTAAGCGTATCATCTGATCGCATTTTTATGAGGTATTCAAAGAGTGAATTATCCAAACGAGCGATGGTGTGAGCCTCATCAATACTCAGTTTGCCATCGTTTATATCATTGAGCAAAATATATGACCTAGTCGCTGTGCCTTTTTCTTCAAAAATGTCATATACCTGCTCAGTCATTCGATTGGAACTTTCTTTGATACTCTGATGTACCGCGTTCCAGCTATGCAAATACGTTTTTATTTTCATAGGAGCTACACGTGCCACCTCATCTAGGACACTCACACTCCAGGTCTTATGGTCAAACTCCTTATAGTGTTTCAGTAGTTCAGTGGGCTCACTGCGTGCGGCTATATTGAAAAATTCTTCTGCCACAGATCTGTCAATGTAAAAAGCAATCAGGTTTAATGATGCGAAAACATTACTGCGTAAGACAGACTCTAATCTCTTATCGTCCTCAACAGTTTGAACCTTTTTTATAAGGTAAAATATAGGACTAAACCGTGTGTAAAAGTGTACGTTTTTGTTGTTCACTTCTTTCAATATTTCATTTACCCGTATAAGCTGATCTATTTTTAGTGCATCTGAGCACAAACCATTATTAGTTATAGCACGTACTATGTCAAGTGGTGCTGTAAAGTAGGTCGTTGTAGCTTGCTCACTTTGTAATTTGCTCTTCAGTTGAACATATTGATCTTCTGTACCGTCAAATAAATCAATCCGGCGTTTTTCTGTTTCTATATTATTTACATACTTCGCTATGATTTCATTGGCTCTAGCAGGCACAAAACTCACGGCTGAAACGCATAATAAGATGAATCGTATAGTTAATCTACTCATTTATTTTATTAAAAATTTCCCAAAGTGTGATACCTGTAGATACCGACACGTTAAAAGAATGCTTTGTACCAAACTGAGGTATCTCAATTACTTGATTGCAAAAATTGAGCAAGCTTTCATCTACTCCATCTACCTCATTCCCTACAATTAAAACAATTGTCTTATCTGTTGGCAATTGCACTTCACGTAACGGCACACTGCTCACCACTTGCTCAAGTGCACAAATATGGAAATCTTGAAGCTCTTCAATGGCTTCAATCGTTTTTTTTCTGTACTCCCACTCAACGCTTTCATCCGCCCCAAGAGCCGTTTTACGTATATCACGGTGTGGTGGAGTAGCTGTGATGCCACATAAATAGATTTTAGCCACGCGAAAAGCATCACTAGTTCTAAAGATAGCACCTACGTTGTGCATGCTGCGGATATTGTCTAGTACTACTATGATAGGAGTCTTAGAAACTTTCCTATACTTTTCAACAGTGAGCCTATTCAAATCTTCGTTTTTTACCTTGCGAGTCAAAATAATTTGGTAGATAATTTGGGTACAAAGGTAAAGCAGCAAAAAGAAACTCCACTAATGAAGCAGTACGCTGAAATAAAAGCTGCCTACCCAGGCACTTTATTGCTTTTTAGAGTTGGAGATTTTTATGAGTTATTTGGTGAAGATGCAGTAGTAGCAGCCGAAATACTGGATATAGTTCAGACCTATAGAAACAACGGTGGTAGTAAAATTGAGTTGGCAGGCTTCCCTTACCACTCGCTGGACACCTATTTGCCTAAGTTGAGTCGATCGGGCCAGCGAGTTGCTGTATGCGAGCAGCTCGAAAACCCCAAAGAGGCCAAAGGAATTGTAAAACGTGGGGTTACTGAGCTAATAACTCCTGGAGTTTCTGCCAATGACAAGACCTATGACAGCCGAAGCAATAATTTCTTGGCAGCTATATATGAGCACAACAATCGTGTAGGTGTAGCTTTTGTAGATTTGAGTACTGGTGAGTTTATGGTAGCTCAAGGCAATCAAGACTACATAGAGCGTTTGATTAAGACGCTGAGCCCGAGCGAAATAGTACTGAGCAAAGCATACCGAGAGAAATTTGATAAAACATACGGTGAAGAGCATTATAGCTACGCCATCGATAAGTGGTTTTTTGAAGAAGACTATTGCAAAGAACAGCTTAACAAACATTTTAATATAGAGTCTCTTCGTGGTTTTGGTGTAGAACATATGGAAGAGGCTACAATAGCTGCAGGTGCCGTTATACACTACCTTAACCAGACGCATCATACAGACCTTGAGCACATCAATAGTATAAAAAGAATAGATGAACAAAGCCACGTTTGGATCGATTCATTTACCATTCGTAACCTAGAGATAGTACACAGCAATCACCATACAGGCATTAGCTTGCTGGATGTGGTAGACAAGACTATCTCTCCTATGGGTAGTCGACTCATGAAAAACTGGTTGGTACTGCCATTGCTTGATATTGCTGAAATAAAACAACGCCAAGATACTGTAGAGTATCTCATAACAGACCGCACTCTTTTTGATAGTGTCACAGCTGAAATAGCCCAGATTGGTGATTTGGAGCGTATCATTAGTAAGGTTGCTCTTAAGCGTATAAACCCTAAAGAACTGCTTCAGCTATCCACTTCCCTTAAATCTATCGCTAGGTTGAAAAAAGTGAGTAATGAGGTAGAGTGCAAACCTATCGAGGCATTTGCCAAGCGGCTAAATATATGCACGGAACTAGTGGAATTGATAGACTCTCACATTTCTGAAGATGCTCCTGTCGTTGCTAGTAAAGGAGGAATATTCAAACTCGGGGTAAATGAGGAACTAGACGAGTACCTCAATATCTCTAAAAATGGCAAAAACTATCTCGTTGGGATAAAAGAACGTGAATCTGAGCGTACTGGAATATCAAGTTTGAAGCTCGCTTTTAACAATGTATTCGGTTACTATCTCGAGGTAACACACACACACAAAGACAAAGTTCCTGAAGACTGGATTAGAAAGCAAACCCTCGTTAGTGCGGAACGATATGTTACACCAGAACTAAAAGAGTTTGAAGAGAAAATTCTTGCGGCTGAAGAGAAAATTGGCGGTATTGAGTCTGCACTATATGAGGGCTTAGTAAGTAAATTAAGCGTTTATATAGCGGATGTGCAGCAGAACGCTCGCGAAATAGCAAAATTCGATTGTCTGTGCTCATTTACTCTTGTATCCTCTGATAATGCATACACCAAACCTGAAGTAAATGATACTAAGAACCTGGCAATAAAAGACGGCAGACATCCGGTAATAGAACAGCAATTAGTCAAAGGAGACAACTATATACCCAATGATATATTCCTAAACCAAGAAGACCAACAAATCATTATTCTTACTGGGCCGAATATGAGTGGTAAATCGGCCATACTCCGACAAACTGCCCTCACTGTGTTGCTCGCACAAGTCGGTTGTTTTGTGCCTGCCCGGCATGCTGAGATAGGTATTGTCGATAAAATATACACGCGTGTAGGAGCATCCGACAATATCTCCCAGGGGGAATCTACTTTCATGGTAGAAATGGTAGAGACGGCCAGTATTCTGAATAACCTAAGTGACCGTAGTCTTGTGATACTGGACGAGATAGGTCGTGGCACAAGTACTTTTGATGGAGTAAGCTTAGCGTGGAGTATAGCGGAGTTTTTGAGCCAAAGTAACGAAAGGCCTAAAACGATATTTGCTACGCACTACCACGAGCTGAATGAGCTTGAAATAACCAGTGAAGGTGTGGTTAACTACTATGTAAGCACAGAAGAAAAGCGTAACAAGGTTATCTTCTTACGGAAAATGAAAAAGGGAGGTAGTGAGCATAGTTTTGGTATACACGTGGCTCGTATGGCTGGAATTCCAAAAAAAGTACTAAAACGGGCTAACCAAATTCTACAACAGCTTGAAAGCGATAGAGCGAGTATTAGCACCAAAGATTCTATAAAAAAGGTTCAGGATCAAAACTATCAATTGAATTTGTTTCAATTAAATGACCCAAAAACTTCGGAACTTATGCAAACCATCAGTAAATTGAGTATTGATAGCCTCACTCCTATTGAAGCGTTAATGAAATTGAATGAAATTAAACAACTATTGGAGGATTAATATCCTCGTACTTACTGTATTTATTGGACTTGTTGCCAATGCACAGCACTCTTGGGTCTACCTTGTAGATAAGGGCGAGACTAGTGAATGTTACTTTACTTCGAATATATATAATGAATACTTAGCCCAAATAAAACAAACTGGTGCTTCGGTAACTGGGAGCAGTAAATGGCTCAATGCTATCTGTATTCCTAGTGCAGATGTAAATAAGATTGACAACTTAGCTTGCGTAGCTCACACCTCTCCACTGGGCCAATATAAAATTGACCAAGACCACATAGACGAAGATTTTAGCTACGGACAAGGTGATTGGCAAATAGAGATGCTCAACCTCGATAAATACCATGCGTCAGGCTACACAGGGAAAGGTGTAACACTTGGCATTTTTGATGGAGGATTTTGGAAGGTAGATAGTCTACCTATTTTTGACTCTATGTGGGCCAACAATCAAATAAAAGCAGCCTATGACTTCGTGAATGACAATACACTAAGGTTCGACGAGAGTACACATGGCATGCAAGTTCTAGCACTCGCAGGCATCAACTATACAGACAGCATGGTGGGTGCTGCTCCTGGTGCCAACTTTGTGCTTGCACGAACAGAGAACACCTCCTCTGAAACACACCTTGAAGAACTTAACTGGCTGAATGCCATGGAGTGGGCAGATAGTGTCGGTGTAGACATTATACATAGTAGTTTGGGTTATTCCCTTTTTGATACGTTACAAGGCGACTATACGTATCAAGACATAGACGGTAAAAGTACGATTATTACTCTAGCTGCTGAAGCTGCTTCTAAACGTGGAATATTTATTACCAATAGTGCGGGAAACTCAGGAAATGACCCTTGGTTTCATATTACTGCACCGTGCGACGGCAAGAATGTACTTTGTGTAGGTGCCGTAGATAGTTTTGAAATAATAACTGGTTTCAGTAGTAGAGGCCCTACTGCTGATGGCCGTATCAAACCAGACGTAGTCGCTATGGGAGGAAGAAATACAATACCCAATGGGGATGGAATACTTAGACGTGGAAGTGGAACTTCGTTCTCCGGTCCGTTAATAGCTGGACTAGTAGCTTGCTTGAAAGAAGCACATCCAGAAAAGAGCAATACCCAATTGTATGAAGCAATACTGCTAAGCAGTGATAGGTATACTGCACCTGACAATGAGTATGGATATGGTTTACCAGACGTCTTAGTAGCTGATAGTATTTTGAAAGAGATGCCTGTACTGGGTGTAGAAAATGTATTACCTCTTGAGCTTAGCATCTACCCAAATCCTACTCAAGATTACTTTAAAATACAAACAGAACCTGGAGCAGAGCTTCAGATTATCAACCTACAAGGTCAAGTTTTGCTCACTAAGACCTTGCAAAACTGGATCAATTTTGTGAACGCAAGTGGCTTGGTGACTGGCACCTATTTTATACGCGTGATGTATGGTGGTAAAGTAGGTGTGCGGAAGGTTGTAGTGGAATGAATAAATCCAAACCATAGAAAGCCTCGCTATCTGCCTCTTAATAATGACCATCTTAATACGCTATATTATAGATGTTCTAAGGCCCAATACCACCGCATACCAACTGAGCCACCATGTTAAAAATAGCTAAAAAAAACCTGCTTCGATTAGAAGCAGGTCTTTTACCATATTATTGCTTTTACTTTTTTAAAAAGTAAAAGCAATTCCACCAGATACTACGTAAGGCGTACCAATTTGAAGATCCATGTTAACACCCAAATTATCGGTAAAAAAGTATCTCATACCAAATGGTACTAGTCCCAAAGCAAACCTGTTTCCATCTAACTCATCTAGAACATTAAGTAATTCGTCACTAGTTTCAGTTTCAACATTTCTAATCAGATATCCTACTCTTATCCCTGAGTACAAATCAAGTCTGTCACCATCACCGTAATGAAATAGTGGGCGAAGAGCAATGTTTAATCTCGAAACTTTAGTTGTCGCAATTTCAGTCTGAAAATCAAGGTTTTGATCAATGTATTCGTTAGTAAATTCCCCAGATACATTTTGGAAAGCACCAGCTACACCTATACTAAAATTGTCTGTCAATGCCAAGTCATACGTTAAAGCGATGGTAGGAACAGATTTCACTTTGACATCTGAATATGTCTCCAAACTACTTTTAATAATGTTGTTAAAAAAGCTGTAACCCAGTCCAACTGTTGCAACTGATGCTCCTTCTGAGTCTTGTGCGTTTGCATTGAACATGAATCCGATCATACTCAAAGCGAAAATAAATTTTTTCATAATATTTATATATTTAATATGACAAAACTATGACATTAAACTCTTCCTTTTACGATTCAACCATAAAAACATGCACCTTTCTATTTATGTCCACTACTTTCGACTCAACAACAGCAGAAACAGTAGTGATTAAAATCACTGCTCAAAGTATCGTTTCACCTAGGAAATTTACAAGGACAATTAGTCAAAGAGTGAACACACGTAGAGCGAATAAATAGCGGTGGATTAATCCTAAATATAATCATGATTAATTTAAAAGTGCCGATTACATCGGATGACAATTAAAATGTATTTCTTGCTACTGTTTTGCCCCTTCATAACCTGTCACTGCATCTATAGTCAGTTTCATATTGCTATGTCCAGCTACATTATTGATCCACATCTGAATAATATTTAGCATCTTAGTATCCTCATGTCCATGAGCACTGAATGCCATAGAATCTATTGAAGTGTTGATGATAGTCGTTTCATATCCTGTAATTCCTTTTCGACCTGGAACATACCTGCGATAAATACAGTATCACCTTCGCCATACATTTTTCTGGCTTCAAGATTGGTGAACAGGTACTCTACGAGCTATGAGGTAGACAACTCATCATCATCTTTGAAAGCTGGAAATGAGATTGAGATTTTAGCCATCTGATATATGTCAGACTATTCTCTATATGACATAAATGCTAGCCAAGATCATGATTTTCTTAAAAGCGAACCGAGTTTGTTCTACGCATCGATATTTTCTTGAATGGAGATGCAGAGAATGATTCTGGATGTATATCACAAAAACAAATGGCGGCTGTGACACAGAATACTTACCCTATTCCTCCGATGCAAATTATTGGTTCAAGCCTACTAGACAATTGAATTAGACGAATCATTTCTTTTATCGTAATATTGCAATGAATAAGAAATGGGTATTACCAAAACAGACATATTCTCCCAAACTCAAAATGAACTAGCAAGCATAACTAAGGTACTAGGACATCCTGCACGCATTGCCATATTGCAACATATCATAGCTACTAAAGCTTGCATTTGTGGGGATCTAGTAAATGAGATTGGATTGGCACAACCCACCATCTCTCAGCACCTGAAAGAACTCAAGAATATCGGTATTATACAAGGTACCATTGAAGGTACGAGCGTATGTTACTGTATAAATACCAATCGATGGACAGAAATAAAGACCACACTAGAAGGGTTCTTTAATCTTGAGCTCACGAATAGTAACTGCTGTTGATAGTACTCTAATTACCAAGCAAAAAAAATGAAACTAACAGAATTACAACAAGCCTTACAAACAATGGATGAAGTGCACTTTACCTTGCCCTCTGGCAAGTACGTCCCTCGTCACTATCACCTTACAGAAATCGGTTTAGCTACCAAAACTTTTGTAGACTGCGGTGGTAAAAGACATGAAGTAAAAAAAGTAAACCTTCAGTTATGGACTAGTATAGACTACGACCATAGATTGAAAGCCAATAAGTTTTTGACTATAATCAATACTTCCCTGCCCCTCTTCGCCGGCGAAAATCTTGAAGTAGAATTAGAATATCAATCAGATACCGTAGGAAAATACCAACTTAACTTCACGGGGAACCACTTTGAATTGGTAAATACACAGACGGACTGTCTTGCTACAGAACTATGCGGCATTGATGCGGTAAAAAATAAACGCACTATTGGCTTAGCTACCCTTAGTGAACCTAACGGAAGCTGCACACCAGGCGGTGGATGTTGCTGATTGTATCACTATATTACCCTATTGTACACTTATAGTAATTCCATTTAGAAAATGAACGAAAGAATCTCAACATATATTGATGGCCTTCCAATAGATAAGTTGCCAACAGAAAGAACGAAAAAACTACTCGTATTAATAGAGTACATCCAAAGGAGAAGCGATGCAGACGAACCCATAAGGCTCAATTTTATCTGTACCCACAATAGCCGTAGAAGCCACTTGTGCCAAGTGTGGGCCAAAACTATTGCAAACTATCACGGTATAGAAAAAGTAAAATGCTATTCTGGTGGTACAGAAGCTACTGCCGTCTTTCCTGTTGTTATAGAAACATTGAAGAACATAGGTTTTGCTATTACCAAGATAAGCAACTACACTAACCCAACTTATAAAGTAAGCTTCTCGCAAGAAACGAATCCAATGACCTTGTTTTCAAAAAGGTTCAACGATTATTATAATCCAAAAAAAGACTTTGCTGCGGTTATGACGTGTACAGATGCAGATGAAAATTGTCCTATTATACCGGGAGCTATTCGCGTAACATTGCCCTATAGTGACCCTAAAGAATCCGATGGTACCGACCAACAAGTAAAGGTATATGCAGAGAGAAGCAAGCAAATTGCTACTGAGATGAATTATATCTTCTCTCGTATAAAATGAACTACTGGAAGGAACTTGCGGGGGAGTTCATCGGAACGGCATTACTCGTATTTATTGGATGTGGATCTGTAGCTATTACGGTAGTTTACTACCCACTCGTATTGTGGCAAATAGCCTTAATATGGTCATTTGGTGTAGCCACAGCTATCTATGCAACAAATACGTATAGTTTTTCTCATCTCAATCCAGCCGTTACATTGGCCTTTTCTTTAGCTAAAAAATGTGAATGGAAAAAGTTGCCTGCTTACTTTTTGGCCCAACTACTAGGAGCCGTGGTGGCATCTACTCTTCTGCTGCTTCTGATCCATAAGGACTTGGCCGTGTATGAATCAGCTATTCAGGTAGTTCGTGGAGAGGCATCTTCATTTCAAAGTGCGGTGATGTTTGGAGAGTTTTTCTCGGATGAAGTGTCTCATATTGCCGCTTGCTTTGCGGAGGGAATAGGCACATTTATGCTGGTATTAATAATACTTTTTCTCACCGCTCGCGATTATGGAATCAACAGGTATATACCTCTACTGATAGGGCTCACTGTAGGTGGTATTATTCTAGTAATAGCACCTTACACGCAAGCAGGTCTCAATCCTGCACGAGACTTTGGCCCACGTATGGTAGCCTACTTGGGAGGATGGGGCAAGGCAGCATTTCCAGCTGAAAATTGGAGTTTTCTAACTGTTTATATCTTGGCACCACTAGCGGGCAGCGTAGCGGCTTACTTCGTTAAATCGATATTTGACAAACGGTGATACTTTTTGCTCACAACGTGTCGTTTAGTGAGATATGAACACAGCCATTTCTCTTAAAAAGCATAAAGGACTTCTCACTCTTATGCTGTTGGCTTTTAGCAGTATGTATTCTTTTGGTCAATATACCATTAGCAGCATAGATTATAATACTCCACTATACTACGGTTCAGATTGGGGCAATCCTTTTGGTCTTGGAGTTACCTTAAAAAACAAGAATACAAAGTATCAGCCTTTTGGTCGGGTATCTGCTTTTTTATACGGTGGTTTTGTACAACGGAGTTACCTAGATACGGCAAGTAGACGTTACACTACAAACGACAGAATTGTATTCAAAATGCCACTTGGAGATAGTGTACTTACCAAAGAATACATCTCATTCACAAGAGGGTACGGTTTACAAGTAGGACTCCACCGAGATTTCACCTTTGTCACTATACCATTTTACACCTCTTTAAATGTAGGCGTATTTGCCCAACAATATGACTATGGTCTTCGCATTTCGCATACTATACATCAATCGGATACCACCGTTTTTGATGATGAATTTACCTATATCGAGGAGTATACTTCGGGCACAAATAAGGAGATTTACGAAGACCGTGGTTGGGCCATCTTGCCACAACTAGGCATTGAAGCAGGCTTGGTACTTAGTGCAGGTAAGCGATTGCAGTTTATCCCAAAGATAGTGTGTAATCTAAGCTACTATCGAACATCTGGTATCTCAGACCCTTATTTGTATATTTTTACAAATCCAGTAGTTTAAAATAAAAGTGCCCTAGAATTTCAGGCTACTGCTGGCTTTCAAATTGCATATATTTTTAAAAAGTAGCGAGAAATACTAATTTCTAATCCATATCATAAATCACTACACGCTAAAAAGGTTTTCTTTGCGATGCAATGAGCAAAAAAAGAGAAAAACTTCTTCAGCAACTTGAAGAAAAATTTAGTGCTTCTGGACAAAATTTAGACACTCACCTAGAGGGATTGCTGCACGCCAAGTATATCAATTACTGGGATTACATTAAAACGGATGCTTTATTGAGCCTTCAGCAACAACGTACCGTATATCCCGACGAGATGGTATTTATTATGTATCATCAGGTGAACGAACTTCTCTTTAAAATGATGCTTTGGGAACTGGAGCAAGTTTCACAGAAACAAGACTTGACTATTGATTTCTTCTCAGAAAAGCTATACCGTGTGAGTAGATATGTAGACGTACTAGCTTCCTCATTTGAAGTTATGGGCGATGGCATGAGTATGGAGCAGTACCAAAAATTCAGACACACCCTAACTCCTGCTAGTGGATTTCAGAGTGCACAGTACCGTAAAATAGAGTTTGCTAGTACTGAGCTAATTAATCTCATAGACAATCGGTTTAGAAGTACCATAGACCGCGACACGCCATATAGCCATGCATTTGAACACTTATACTGGCAAGCTGCGGGTAAAGACCATAAAACAGGTGAGAAAAACGCACTCTTAAGTAACTTTGAAAATAAGTACCGAAAAGATTTTATTCGTTTTATGCAAAAATACAATGAGACAAATCTATGGACCAAATTCAAGTCACTACCTGAGGAGCAACGAAACAGTCCTAAGCTACAAAACGCTATGCGTCACTACGATCATACTATGAATGTACGCTGGGTGATGGCTCACTATCATGCTGCAGGAAAATACCTTGCAAAACCAGACGGCACGGTAGAAGAAGCTACTGGTGGTAGCGATTGGCGGAAGTACATGCTACCAAAATATCAGAAACGTATTTTCTTCCCCGAGCTTTGGAGTCAGGATGAGTTGGATGATTGGGGTATAGGGAATTTAGAGACGTGCAAGATACTCTAGACTCCAAATTGAACCAAATGGTGCTCTAAGTGTTTTGAAAACAGTGTATTCCATTCTTGCTCCGTAAGTAAACCAAAAGAGTGAGATTCTACACTTAGAAATTTGAATACACCATCTCGTTGTACTTGCTCAATGAAATCGATTAATTTGGTTTTTTCTGTATCAAATTCAGCATTAGACTCACCAGCCACTTTGAATTCTGGTGCTGTCTTAGCATTCTGTTTATAGGCTTTAGGTCCTACTACAAACGGTTTAAGTAGATGTTTAAGGAAAAATTTTTTTAGTCCAGTTGGTCTTTTATGCTTGCCTGGGTCGTAGACAAACTCGTAGGCTACATTTAAATGGGCTAGCATTTGAGCAGCATTCATCACACCCCACTCTGGTTGAGTTTCCCTTGTAAGATTTTCTATTCTGGCTAACGCTTTTTCACACTCTTTTTTTGCGAATAAATCTGGATATGTCATTTCACAAATTTAGAAAAACGAACACTGTTTCTTTCATGCCGTTCATTTCTAGCCGATTAATGACAAAAAAAGGATGAAGCGAATCGTAGCAGTCATTTCTTACAACTGCTAAATCACCTGGAACATAATACAACCTGTGCTTTTAACTTTTGAATGTACATATAATCACGATTGAAGTAATGAATGTTTTCCGTTTTAGTGCTTCAGTAGTAAGAGTAAACTACTGAGATTATTAATTTGCATTACTAAGGGAATTTCGTCTTAATTCAGTCATGCAGTAAAAACTGAGAATTGGACGATTGGCCGTGCATTAAACGTTAATTTAGCGAATATTGAATACCCCTCTTCAACACTGCTTTTTATGGTAACCTTTCTGATTAATCCATTAAATGCTAAGTTTGTGTTGTGATTGAATTTTTAAGATTTAATGCACCCAACCAGGGACTACCTAAACTGCAAAAATAAGTGGAGAAGAAATTAACCGTACGAAAGGCAACACAACAAGACATCACTGACATATTAGCCCTCGTAAGAGAACTAGCCGTATACGAAAAAGCTCCCGATGAAGTATCCAATACAGAAGAAATGATGCTCAAAGATGGTTTTGGCCGCACTAAAATATACGACGCTTTCGTGGCAGAATATGAGGGTAATATAATAGGAACAGCAATCACCTACTACCGCTATAGCACTTGGAAAGGTAAGTGTCTTTATTTAGAAGATCTTATTGTTTCTGAACCGTACCGTGGCATAGGAGCTGGCAAACAACTATTCAATACATGTATTAAATTTGGCAAAGAAATGGAGTGTAAGCGTATGGTATGGCAAGTACTCGATTGGAATGAACCTGCTTTAGGTTTTTATAAAACCTACGGAGCTCACCTCGACGGTGAATGGATAAACGGTTCACTCGAATTATGAGCAGAAAAAAAATCATTTGGCTAATTATCATTGTTATGGATGTAATCTTAGTCTATCTAGATCAAAGTACATATGATGATGGCGATAGTATCGTACACTACCTGCAGGCTCATCAAGCTTTTGATACACCCAAGTACTTTATGGATATGTGGTCAAAGCCTCTCTTTATTCTTCTATCATCTCCTTTTGCGGCTTTTGGGTGGTGGGGAATGAAGCTATTTAACACAGCGTGTGTGCTACTTTCTGCGTACCTCACCCAACGTATCTTTGAGCACTATTCACTCAATGGATGGTGGGGAGTGTTTATGTCATTCTTTGCCTATAGTTTCTTTTTGGTTCAATCTTCGGGTCTCACCGAACCTCTTTTTATGTTGGGACTTACTGCTGTAGTGCATTTTGAACTCAGGGACAAGACAGCCTTAGCTATGATACTACTGTCCTTTTTACCATTTATTCGTTCAGAAGGCTATGTAGTAGCAGTTGTTATACTACTCTACATGCTAACAGACAAGAAATGGAAATATTTGCCGTATGTAGTCATTGGCACTACCGTATATGGTATCGCAGGTCTATTTGTCTTCAATGACTTTTTGTGGATGTTTCATCAAAATCCATACGCAGGAGAAGAGATAAAATATGGTAGCGGACCTATCTTTCATTTTTTGGAGCAACTCCCATATGTTATCGGCCTACCTGTTTTTGTGCTTTTTTTTCTTGGTCTTTTTCGTGGAGGTATGCTTTTCCTAAAAGGCAAGATGGAGCTCAAAGAGCTATTCCTAGTATACGGTGTTTCAGTGGGTTATATTGCTGCTCACAGTATTTTTTGGACCTACGGACTTTTTCATAGTTTTGGGCTCACACGAGTGCTTATAGTCATTATTCCTCTAATATCATTCGTAGCATATCGAGGTTTGGAGTGGTTGCTTTGTGCATTTTACTGTATCCCCAGTAAAGCCTTGAAGGGCTTATTCATAGTCGTTATAATAGTATTTCCTTTTACCAAAAATAAAATGGGATTAGACTTACCTAAATCGGTAATGCTATCCAAAAGCCAAAAACAAACTCAAAGAATGTATCAATGGATTGTACACGAACGTTTAGACCATCTTGAAATATACTCCAATGAT
>JAOKFZ010000031.1 GCA_028247315.1 Bacteroidia bacterium
TGATTTAACAAATACAAAAAGGCCCGATATGCAAATTGCATATCGGGCCTTTTTTTGTGCCTATGTTTATATATTATGTATTACAGAAAATCAACCTTACCTGAATCTAGGTTATAATATGCCGGAACAATTTTTACAGATCCCGATGAAACAGCATCACGTATTATAGAAGACCGTGAAACTAATTCTCCTGACGTTTTTTGTGCATTAATCTTTACAACGTCATTTACACTTGCCTCATCGGGTGCACTTGATATGGCTGGAACTATATGTGCTAGTAAATGATTTAGGTTATGTCCATTGTCTCCACCTCCCATAGCTGCGGTTACCGCACCACAACTCTGGTGACCCAGAACTACGATAAGCGTACTACCACAATGTGCTACTGCATACTCTATGCTAGCTATGGTCGAAGTATTGGCCACGTTACCCGCAACTCTAAGCACAAATAGCTCACCAAGCCCTGCATCAAAAGCAAGCTCAGGCACTACTCTACTGTCTGCACAGCTCAGCACTATAGTATGCGGCTGTTGTCCCTTGGTAAGTGCATCTCTACGTGTACTATCTTGCAATTTACTGTCTAGCTTGTCTCCTGTAAAACGACTATTACCTTCTTCAAGTCTATTTAATATTTCGTGATGATTCATAATTTGGAAACAAAAATAATAGAAAGTGGTTTGACTAACTCAAATCCTTTCACCAATTTTCATGGGATTTATAATTCAAGGTAAATAACTCTCCTATTTGGGGAGTTAGATATGCTTGAGATTGCTTTTTGGCCTCCGTTACAAATCGTTCGACAGGTTCTTTCCAGTGGTGCATCGCTAAAGCAAACCCAGCCCAATGAACAGGCATTATCGTACGCACGTCTACATCCTTTGCTGCCTGCACACTTTCTTCTGGGTACAAGTGTATATCATGCCATATAACATTGTACTGACCGCACTCCATAAATGCAAAGTCAAATGGCCCAAGCCTCTCTCCTATTTTTTTAAAATGCTCTCCATATCCACCGTCTCCGCTAAACCATATTTTCTCATTGGAGCTTTGGATAGACCACCCGCCCCAGAGACAGCAAGACTGATCGCGTATTGCTCTACCCGAGGCATGACGTGTGGGCGTATAGGTTATGTTTATGCCTTCAAACAATTTATCCTCCCACCAGTCAAACTCAGAAATTTGATCATTGGATACACCCCATTTTACTAGATGACGTGCAGCACCAAGAGCTACATAATAGTTATTGATTTTGGGCATTAGTTTTTCCAGACTCGCTAGATCAAGATGGTCGTAATGATCATGCGTGAGTAGCATAAGGTCTATTTCAGGCAATTCATCTATGATATCCAGCGTGTTCTCCGAAAAGCGAGCTACCGAAAAAGGAGCTACAGGAGCTGCATTGGGACCAAACATAGGATCTATAAGAATCGTCTTGTTATCAACACGTAGCAAAACTACAGAATGCCCAAACCATATCATCTTAGCCTTATCTGACGAAGCTAGAAAGGCATCTTTATCAAATACAACAACAGGCAACGGCTTCGTTGGGATTCTTCCTTTTCTATCAAAAATTTGGCGATAGATGAGCATTGGGACATTCCATGGTCGTATGTCTACACCAGTTCTTTCAAAATTGTAAAACTTCTTTTTTTTCCACTGCGAAGAACGTGAATAGGTATCCTTAAATGCTGTAGACACCTTACCGCCAAATTGTCTAAAATACCTCAATACTGCTCAATGCGTTAATATCCTTGTTTTCTAAGTGTTTCAACGCTTGGTTAGCGGATACGGCATTGATCATAGCCTTGCCCAATTTTTTACTGGTAGTTACTGCATTTAGCCTGCGTAGTAATGGAAAAAGAGGGCTCATGGCAATATACAGATACGTATACCAACTGTCACCATATCCTACACCATTGTCTGGCACAAGAGCCCCTAGTCTAAACATATAGGCATCTTTCACTCCTTTGTTTAAAATATAGTTTTCAGTCTTTCCTTTTACCCGTGCCCACATCCTACTGCCTTGTTCTGTAGTGTCCGTTCCTTGTCCACTCACATACGTCATTACCACAAGCGGATTAGCAGAGTGGCAAGCATCGGTAAGCGACTTGGTGACCGTGTAGGTGAATTTCGTAAATTCTTCCTCATTCTTACCTACGGAGCTTACTCCCATACAATGAAAGCAAGCGTCGTACCCTTTCAAATAGGGGACCAATCCAGAGAAATCTGTAAAGTCGCTGTGAAGCAATTCCGTTAGTTTAGGATGAGTAACCATAAGACTTCTTCTATTCACCACAAGTATTTCTTGCACTACATCACTTGCTAAGCACTCGTTGAGCACTGAGCGACCTACCATACCAGTAGAACCTGTTATTATTACTTTCATTTTATTCCTTACTTGTATTTCCTTCTTAGTGCGGCTAACAATTCTTCTTTATTGAAGCCTTCTCCTTTTAGCAATATAGCTGTGAGAAAACCATCCATATAGCTTTCGATTAAATCTACCTCTGCCTCAATATCTAAATACTTCAATTCTGCAAGTGCATGTTGTAACACCCCACGTATGGGTTGGGCCATTACAACATCATAGCTCTCCTGCTGCCACTTGAGCGAATATAGCAATCGCCAAAACGGGTAATCTTCTACATTCATATGAAAAGGGAACTCTATCGCAGTCATTACGCGTTCTCTTGGGTCCTCTATTTCGTTGAGCTGTTGCACTTCTTCTTGTATTTTCTCTAGACCAATTCGCATAATCGCGTTTAACAAGCCCGCCTTGTTTTCAAAGTGCCTAAAAATAAGCCCCTCAGAAACACCCGCGTCCTTGGCTATTGCACTAGTTGGTACGGCGTTAAAACCCTTTTGAGCAAATAATTTGAGGGCAGAATCAAGAATAGCTTTTTGTTTATCAGTCATAAAAAGTGAGTATTTACTTACAAATATAAGCAATACAACCTAATAAAAGAAGCTGCCCCTGCTATGATAGTAGTTAGATAAAATTAATTACCTCCCACATCTTTCAATAAAAAAGGGCAATAGTCTCGCCCTTTTTATATTACATTTTGTGTTGCTCTCTGAGCTACTGCACCGCTAAAGAACTCACTACCTCAAAGAGGGATTCGACTTATTTTTACAAGGCAACTAAATCCAAAGCGATTAAGCAGCACTATACTCACATTTATCCAACACTACCCTTTCTATAATATTCCGTATTTTCGCTTCATGCACAAGTTCTCCATCGCTACGATTGTCCTTTTCATTTCATGCCTATTCAATTCTTCTGTTTCCGCTCAGCAAACCGTCTCTTACCAAGAGATGATGGATGACCATTCTTACAATTTTTACGAAGTAGTAAAATCGGCAGAGCAATACTTTGAAGCAAATGGAAGAGGAAAAGGAAGCGGCTTCAAGCCATACGAGCGTTGGAAAAGCGAAAACGAGAGCAAATATGCCCCAAGTGGCGAGAGGTACAATGTGGATCACTATATAGCCTACAAAGCATATGCAGCAATAAAGAGCAATGCCAACCACAAAACGAAAAGCTCGTTTGATAACGGATGGAAAGAACTAGGTCCGTGGGATGCCAATATCGTGACACACCATTATAGCCCAGGTATCGGTAGAGTAGAAACTTTTTGGGTAGACCCAGCAAATGACCAAATCATCTACATAGGAAGTAGAAGTGGTGGATTTTGGAAAACAACAGATGGCGGAGCTAACTGGAAAAATACTACGGACTATCTTTTTGCATCTGGAGTAAGAACCATAAGTGTAAACCCAACCAACAAAAATGAAATACTCATAAACATACAACACGGTGGATCAGGTTATACACATGGGGTATATCGCAGTATTGACCAAGGTGAAACCTGGAACAAATCAGCCTTTAATAGAGACAACTTAGGGTGGGGTGGCCTTGGAGACAATGAGCGTATCTATAAGATAGCTTATCATCCTACAGTAGCCAACAAGGTGTATATAGGTTCTACCCAAGGACTTTATGTCTCCACGGACAACTTGGCAACGTGGACCAGAGTTATGACAGGTGCCACAACAGACATTGTCTTTCACCCAACCAATAATCAAATTATTTATGCATTTAGAAATGCAAGTACCGATAAAAATCTCCTAAAAAAATCTACCGATGGAGGCACCACATTTGTCAATGCAGGCTCTTTTGCTGATAATGGAAATAGACAAGTCTTCTTGTCTGTGAGTGCAAGTGCACCTCAACACGTATACGCTGGATCAACCAATGGAGTGTATAAATCAAGGGATGAAGGAGCTACTTTTACAAAGCAAAGCAACCCAGACGAAACTGGTCTTGCCTTTGCGGTATCGGATGTAGATACCAATGCTATGGTTTACGGTTATGTGGACTTACACAACTCTACAGACAATGGACAAACTTTTAAAGAACGCACCAAATGGAGCGTGCAAGACGATGCATATATACATGCAGATTTGCGTATAGCTGATTGCATAAATGGGGTGTTTTATGTAGGAACAGACGGTTATTTAGCTAAAAGCACTGATAATGGTGTGAAATGGACCATATTAAATGACGGAACAGCAATAAGGGAATTTTATGCTGTAGGGAGTAGTCAAGGAGACTATGATGTACACATGGCTGGATCACAAGACAATGGCACCAGCATACACAACAAAGAGGGATGGATAGAATGGAATGGCGGTGACGGTATGGAAGCACTTGTGCACCCACTCAATAGTGACTGGATGATTGGTAGCTGGCAATACGGCTCACGAAATTACACACATGACGGCGGGTTTGATGGGAGACGCGGTACAGGAAACCCAGAGCGAGGCTCGGGTAATGCCGCGTGGGAAGCTCCGCTCGTGTTTAACCCGTTGAATCAAATGCAGATAATACATATGGCAAACACCTTATTAAAAGGAAATAGATTTGGCATGCAGTGGGATACCCTTAGCGAACCAAACATTGGCATAATAACAGAAGCTGCAATCGCAGATACAGATAGCAACGTAATAGCTATTAGTAGAGGTAATAATCTACAATTGACCACAGACGGCGGTGCTACATGGAATAGTATTGCCACTGGTCTACCAGGCTATTCATTTACAGACATAGCCTTTGATCCTAAAGATGAAAATACCATCCTAATAACCTACAATAGATATCAAGTAGATAACAGAAAAATATTCATTAGCTATGACCAGGGTGCTACATGGGAAAATATAACCTACAATCTTGGCGACATGCCACTTAGAACCGTAGTGATGGACCACAACGATTCGTCTTATATATATGTAGGTGGAGAGATAGGCGTCTATTACAAGAGTAAAAATGGCAGCGAATGGACCCTATATGCCGACAACCTTCCAAACGTAACCGTAAAGGACCTAGAAATACAATACGGTAGTAACACACTACGTGCTGCTACATGGGGTCGCGGATTATGGGAGAATACATTGATAGGGCGAAATGACTACCCCAGTATAAACTACGTGGGCATAACAAGCACACCTACGCACGAAACGCCAAAGGCAGAGACAGATCAGTATGTAACTGCAAATATTCCTTATGACGGAACGCTTAAAACGGTAACGGTACAGTGGAACGAAGGAAATATAGCACTTACAAATAGCATCAGCATGAGCTTAGTAAGCGGCGACCAATGGAAAAGCGACGAACCTATTGGTGCTCAAGAATTGAACGATAATATCTACTTCAAGGTAGTAGCCGAAGGTGCCAATAACGATATTTCTAAAACCTATACTTTTCACTATAATATAAAAGAAGCAAAGTATTGTGAAGGTGCAGGTAGTAATGGAACAGGATCTGATTACATTAACAATGTAAAACTAAACGGCATTGAAAAAGCATCTGGTCAAGAGTACTATGCCGATTTTACCGATACCAAAATCACGCTAAACAGAACAAAAACCTACGAGCTAGAAGTAGGATTGAACTTCCATTTTGCTGGACAAGACTCGGTAGCAGCTTGGATAGATTTCAACCACGATTTGGATTTTACTACAGACGAAGCGATAGCTATGAGTATCCTAACTGTCAACCACACAAGCACCGGAATATTTACTGTACCAGAAGATGCCAAACTGGATAAATCTCTGAGAATGCGAGTGCGAAACAACTACGGAAGCAATGCAATATTGCCTTGCGATAATGCAGCAGGAGAAGTAGAAGATTACACTATTCGAATAGAAGAAAGTCCGAATGTAGGTATCCCAGAAATGACGTCTATTTGTGCAGCTCTATCGCCCGTACCTAATGAGGGAACCTTTACTGTAACGCTAGAAAATAGAGCTAAAGAAGTGATGGTAGAAATAACAGATATCAAAGGAATATCAGTGTTCACACAACGCTTTGAAAACAGCCAAGAACTGGCAATACAGACAGCTCTTACTGCTGGCAACTACCTGGTGAAGCTCACTACGGATAAAGGCATGAGTATTCAAAAAATGACAGTTCGATAAGTAGAGATAACCTCACCAAAAGTGCCGTTTAAAAACATTGTTACGGTAAAGATGACGCTTTAGCATAGATGACTTACTGTGTAAAAGTCATTTCCTAAACAAGACAACAACTCGCTTGGAAGCCAAGGCTAAGCAAACCATTCTTTCACAAATGACTTATCAGAAATCTGATCTTCTTTACCTTGAGCAATCAAATCATAGATAAGTCGTGTATTCTCTGCCCCTTTGTCTAGAGCCTCTTTGTACGGTATATTACTAAAACTGACCATCTCATATTGAGATTGAAAGATATCAGGATGCAAATCGCACAAGTCATGTTCTACCTTCTTGTAATGCAAGAAGTTCTTATCTCCAACCAAATCTCTCATTTCTATGAAATTTTGAAGGGCTAAATCCGCTATTGCATCAGCATTTGGTTTTCTGCGTTTTTCGTAATGCTTCATGGCTACATCCCAGTCGCCAAATTCTTCTAAACACGCGTCTAACTCTACACAGTCTTCAAAAGCACAGTTCATTCCTTGTCCGTAGAACGGAACAATAGCATGACAGGCATCTCCAAGAAGAGTTGCTTTTCCTACATTCCACGGAAAGCATCTCACCGTAACTAAGCTACCTACGGGATTGGCTTTAAAATCCTCAAGTAGTGTAGGCATCATAGGCACACTATCGCCAAAGTACGTATTCATGAAGTTGAGTATTTCCTCATCCGTATTTATATTATCAAAGCCTGTTTCTCCTTCGTATGGCATGAATAACGTACACGTGAACGACTTATCTGGATTGGGCAGAGCAATCATCATAAAACTACCACGAGGCCATATATGCAATGCATAAGGCTCCATGGCAAATTCTCCGTCTGCTGTAGGTTCTATCGTTAGTTCTTTATAGCCAGACTTCGTATACGTCTGCGAGTAATCGAATCGACTAGTCCGTTGCATTTTGCTGCGTACTGCTGAGAATGCTCCGTCACCACCCAATATATAATCAGACTTTACTTCTATTTTTTCGCCTGTCTCTGAGTTTGTAAACCAACAAATACTATTGTCTAAGTCTACCTTAGTACACTGCATATTGAAATGTTGGTGCACATGCTCGTTCTCATCTGCCAGCTGTAGCAACTGTACATTGAGATGAGCTCTACTTACAGAGTTAATAGCTTGGCCATCTGTACCGTAGGGTTGATAAGCTAGGTCACCTGCCGTACTGTGCATCATACGACCAGGCATTGGTATAGCTTTACCCAGTACAGCTTGGTCCAGACCTACCTTTTGTAGGGCAGTAATACCGCGGGTAGAGAGGGCAAGATTAATAGATCTGCCCGCAGGTATTTTTACGTTACGCATATCGGGTCTACGTTCATAAATATTTACTTCGTAACCTCTCTTAGCTAAATATACGGAGACTAACGAACCCGCTAATCCTCCTCCTACTAGTGTTATACTCTTCATTATAGTGTGGTCAAAGTTACACATAGAGCATTTTTATTTGATATTTGTTTTAATCTAAATAATGTCAAAAGACGAAAGACACATTCTAGTCATCTATAATCCTGAAGCACAGGGAGGAGCTAGTGCAAAGGTTTGGGAAGAATATGAACGATTTTTAACCAGCAATTTGCTTAAGTACTCGTGCTATACTACTCTTGGCAAAAATGATGCTGGACCACTGCTCGAGCTAATCCAAACCAATGACTTTAATCTGATAAGCATACTTGGCGGAGACGGTACAATAAACTTAGCTATCAATGAATTGCCACACCTCAATATACCGATACATCTAATTCCAGCAGGCTCTGGTAACGACTTGGCCAAGATGACCTATCCGGAGGGTATTCCCAGTCTAAAACACTTATTTAACCATGTACTACAGACTAAACCGACTACTCAATCCGTAGATATATGGCGGTGCAATAAGCGGCTTTTTGTCAATGGATTTGGCTGTGGATTTGATGGGTCTATTGCGTACAACACAAAATTTAAAAAAGGAATTTGGGGTACTAAGATGAAATACTGGGTAGAGATAGTGAAGCATATAGTACTGTATTCGTCTCCTACCATAATAGTGAATAGTACCGAATACCGTACATTCATGCTCTCAGCTGCCAACGGTAGTGTATATGGGGGTGACTTTAAAGTCGCCCCAGAAGCCAACATCAGCGATGGCAAACTCGATGTGGTACGCATCAAAAAAGTTTGGGTACCCCTCCGATTTTTCTACTTGCCATTGGTCTTATTGGGTAAACACTTGGGCAAAAAAATAGTATCGTATGAACAGCTAGACCAATTGACTATTTCTGCCAATAAACCTATCCCTGCTCACCTAGACGGTGAACCGATGAATGAAATGGAATATAAAATTTCTAAGGAAGTGGAAATAAATATGTTAGTTTAAGTTCCCAGCCTTGCTCCATTTTTTCCATACCACTGCACAGATGATAATAATACAAAAAGCAATAAACTGCGAGTGACTAACCGCTCCGCCAAATAAAAATCCACGAGCATCGTCTCCTCTGTAGAGTTCTACAATACTTCTCCCTACACCATACATCATTAGATAAATAAGAAAAAGTTGCCCGTTAAATTTCTGCTTCTTTTGGATGAAGTATATGACAGACAAAATAGTAAGATTCACGGCAATATCAAAAAGTTGTGTTGGGTACAAGGCTGTATTCTTAAATGCGGCAAGTGAATCTGGATGTGTAAAGGTGACGCCCATCCACGAGTCGCATACTTTACCATGGCAGCAACCTGCAAGAAAGCAGCCTACTCTACCAAAACTATGCACTACCGGACCTACAAACGCTAATATATCCAAGAATGGACGCACAGGGATTTTCTCTTTGCGAAGCCACCAAACGATAGTGGGTACTGCAAATATGAGCGAACCATAAAACACAAATCCGCCTCCCATAGCTCCTTTTATAGCTACATAGTTTCCCCAGTACTTCTCTATATCTTCTAAAAAGAAAAACAACTTACCTCCTATAAATGCGGCAACGATTACCCAGATAAACATTCCAGAGAGTCTATCTGCATCCACCCCAAATTTTTTAGATTTATGGAGTGTAATATAAAATGAAGCCAATATACCTAGAGCTATCATCACTCCGTAGCTATGCAGCGATAGTGTTGCAGGCAAAAAGCCTTGTAAAAACTCTGGTATGTTTAGGGTAACTAGTCTAGGGAACATGATACTACAAGTTTAAGGATAAATTTACGATTAGTTAGATGTCATTCACTGAGACCATGCTATACCATTGGGTTAATCCTTCTTATTTCTTATTTTGGGTATTTGCAGATGCTGATGCATCTATGGGTGACAGATACTCTGCATTGTACTCCCTACCCTTCCAAACGCTCTTTACTGGTAGCCAGTAGAATATGGCAGTAGCAGCAGTATTGAATAAAACATAGCCTTCGTATACCAAAAGATGAAGTAAACCAAAAGGCTTACGTTTTACTCCGAGGCATAGGAAATAAATAAAAAGCGATTGCAGCACAAATTTGATGAACCATATCGTCATTGCCAGCCGAGGATTGATAACCAGCATAGCCACAAAACAAGGCACAAACAGTCCGTATAACACTATCATAGTCTTCCAATTGAGCGGCAGTTCTCGTGCACCTATCAGCCACCGTTTACGCTGGTGGAGCATCTCTTTCACATTTGGTATATACCACGCTATCCCCAGCGAGTCTTCTCCCATGACCGTTCTCCATTGCCACCCACGAGACGTCACTTCTTCAAACAATTTATAGTCTTCTGTGATACTAAAATCGATCTCTTCATACCCGCCCGTTTGCCAATATGCTTCTGCTCGAACTGCCATATTATTACCTACACTAGTACATCCAACACCTACATTGGCAAACGCCTTTATATATCCCATAAAGTGCAGCCAATCTATTCCTTGCAAGCTAGCAAATAGTCCACCACGTTCGCACTTTGTTGTACCACTTACTATTCCTACCTCATCCGTAAACTCTTGTAGTAAAGCAAGCACCCAATTCTTGGGCAGTTTCACATCTACATCCGAGATAAAATAATACGCACCACTCGCGTGGTGAGCCAATTGGCCCAAAACATTTGCCTTACCTCTACCCTTCCCAACGGTTTTATCGATATGGTACAGTTTAAATTGCGGTTTATCTTTTATGAAATCCTCTATAAGATTGGCCGTATTGTCTGTACTCCCGTCATTGCCTACTACTATCTCTATTTTATCCAGCGGATAGTTGAGCTTTTCCAATGCAGAAAGATTGCGTATAATGAGCTCCTCCTCATCGCGAGCAGCCAGTAGAATACTGATATTAGGATACACTTTTCGAGGCTGTATGGCCCTAGATTCATTGACCAATATTATCATCAACGAAAAGACCTGAATACTAAAAAACACAAGCAATATGGGGAGTATTACATATATCATAACACCTTCATGTGGTAGCCTTCATCTTTCAGAAATTCTAAGTATGCAGGCAATATGGCCTTTAGGTTCGCTTCTGCTTTTTCACTATCATGAAATACGATGATACTCCCCGGCCGTGTTTGTCTTTTTATTCTTGCAAGTGCTCTCTTCCTATTAAGCCTTGGCAGGTAGTCTTTGCTAAGTACATCCCACATGATTATTTCCTTTTTTTGGCGTATAACAGGAATAGATTTAAAATTTATTTGCCCAAATGGCGGTCTAAAAAAGCCTGGATCCCCTATCACTTCGTCACAAGCCTCAATCTCTTTGAGGTATTCTTGGTCGTTCATTCTCCACCCTTTTACATGATGAAAGGTATGGTTTGATATCCCATGTTTTCTTGCACGCAGTTCAGATACAATTTCCGGATGGTTAACGGCATTATTTCCTACTACAAAAAAAGTCCCATTTGCCCCTACTTTTTCCAATTCCTCCATTACCCAGGTAGTAATCTCAGGATGAGGTCCATCATCAAACGTAAGATACACTATGTGTTCGTTTACCGCTCTACGCCAAGTTAACTTGGGGAGAAAGGTTCTGCCTATGAAGTACCAAAAATTCAATGCCGCAAATGTAAGATATGCTGTATTCTTTCTAGCCAATAGATTTTTCATCGATTAAAACGAGGAATACTCACTATTAATCGAGTGCCAAAAACTCTACCACATTACACCACTACATTTGAATTTCTTAAAAACTTCTTATCGCTATGCACCGAGCCTTTCTTATTATACTTCTATTTTCTGCCTTCCATATCTCTGCACAATCTACAGAGAAATGGAATTTACGAAAGTGTATTGACTATGCACTAGAAAACAATGTATCTATACAGCAAAACAGACTGCAAGGCGAAATACTAACCAATAACCTAAAACAAGCACAACTAAGCCGTATACCCAGTTTGAACGGTTCAGGAAGTCACGCCTACAATATTGGCAGGGCCATTGACCCTTTTACAAATACGTTTGACAATGCGACCATACAAAACAACAGCTTCTCTTTAAGCAGTGGTGTGATATTGTATGGTGGAAGTCAGATCAATAATACCATCAAACAAAACAAACTAGGCACCCGAGTAAACGATGAAAGTACAAAGGTAATTACAAACCAAATAGCCCTTAGCGTAGCCAGTACATACCTACAGATAGTGCAAGCAGAAGAAAATCTAAAAGTGGCCAAAAGTCAGAAACAAATAACAAAAAGCCAACTCGATAGAGCTACGAAGCTAGTGGCAAGTGGCAGCACAAACAGAAGTACACAACTAAGCCTGCAAGCTCAATTGGCTAATGATCAAGTGAACATAATTAACACGCAAAATGCCATTCAAATAGGATACAATACATTGATGAATCTGATGCAATACCCCATAGATGAAGTATTGGAAATTGAGCAAGTTGATATCATAAATTTACCAGAGAGTATTTTGGAAAGTGTAGCCGATGTCTACCAGCAAGCACTCAGCAATCTACCCGAAATAAGGCAAGCAGAACTTCAGATAGAGCAGGGAAAAATAGGAGAAAAGGTAGCAGGTGCAGGCTTACAACCTACTTTATCTGCATTTGGCAATATCAATACAGTATACTCACAAAGTGGCAAACTAGTAACCACCACAGATGACATCGAAATATTTCCAATAGGCTTCACACAAAATAGTCTAGAGCCTGTTCTATCGGCTAGAAACGTTACGACCGTAAACGATAAAGCATTTAGCAATCAGCTATCTGACAATTTAGGACAACAAGTCGGGCTATCATTGTCTGTGCCTATTTTCAATGGATACAGAAGCCGCACTGCAGTGCAAAATGCACAGGTAAATAGCAAGATAAACAAGCTAAACCTGGACATTACCAGGAACCAACTGCGAAACGACGTCACTACTGCATACACCAATTTAATAGCTGCAAAAAGCCGTTTTGATGCCGCAGCAATAAGCGAAGAAGCACAACGCCTCAACTTTGAATTTGCTCAAAAAAGATTTGAAGCTGGAGCAAGTAACAATGTAGACCTACTAACGGCAAAAAATCAATGGTCACAGGCTCAAACGCAGCTGCTTAATGCTAAATACGAATTTGTATTTCGCACGTTGATTATCGATTTTTATAAAGGACAAGAACTAAAACTATAATGAGTAAGAAAAACATATTAATAGCCGTAGGGATACTAGCACTAGTAGCCATACTAATTGTAGTAGGCAAAAATAGAAGCCGCGGAGAGCTAGAGGTAAATATAGGTAAACTGGAAAAGCGTACCATCATAAGCACCGTGAGTGCCAATGGTAAAATACGCCCCGAAGCCGAGGTAAAAATAAGTGCCGATGTATCTGGAGAGATCACTGAACTATATGTAGTAGAAGGAGATACGGTACAAGAAGGTCAATTGCTTCTCAAAATAAATCCAGATATATATGTAACGCAACGCGACAGAGCTAAGGCGGGAGTAAGCAGCTCGCAAAGCAATTACAAAACAAGTCAAGCACAACTCACACAAGCTAGAGCACGTATGATAGAGCAACAGGCCGTTTTCAAAAGAAGCCAACAACTGTTCAAAACTGAAGTACTTAGCCAAGCAGAATTTGATGCAGCAACTAGTGCCTACGCAATAGCCCAAAGTGAAGTGACAGCAGCAGAGCAGCGACTCGCAGCGTCAAAGTATGGAATTGACAATTCACAAGCTAGTCTTAATGAAGCTAACAAAGCGTTAGGCCGTACAAGCATATACGCCCCTAGCGACGGAGTGGTAAGTGCTCTTAATAACGAGAAAGGTGAACGTGTAGTAGGTACTGCTCAAATGGCAGGTACAGAGATTATGGTTATTTCCAATTTTAATAATATGGAAGTAATAGTAGACGTAAACGAGAACGATATTTTACAAGTAAAAAAAGGAGATACTGCGGTGGTAGAAGTAGATGCCTATGCAGACCGTAAATTTAAAGCCTTGGTAACAGAAATATCCACCAGTGCAAACAATGCTGGTGGAGCACAAATGAGCTCAGACCAAGTGACCAACTTTGAGGTAAAAGTGAGATTACTGAAAAGCAGTTACGGCGATTTGCTAGCGGCAACTGATGCTCCTTTTTTACCTGGTATGAGTGCCAATGTAGAGATACAGACTGAAGTACGCGAAAACATCAACTGTCTACCCATAGAAGCTGTAGGTACACGCATACAAGAGCTCGACAGTACAGTTAGTGCTAAATCTGGAGACGAAGAAGAGCTTGACGAAATAGTGTTCAGTGAATCTGAGGGTAAAGCAGTGAAACATATCGTAAAAACGGGAATACAAGACAGTCGATACATTGAGATTGTAACTGGCTTAGAAAATATAAATGCTATCATAGTTGGGCCATATGATGCAGTCAGCAAGAAGCTTGACAACGATAAAAAGGTAACCATTGTTGATACAAAAGAATCAGGCAAACTGAAGGATAAATGAGAGTAAGCGTCACTCTATTCCCAGCAATTTTCTATCCAAAATCTGATAAATTATTAGTATACCAATGCACACAGTAGAAGTAGTAGCACTCATAACAGCCAGCGGTCTTTGTGTGCTTATTTGGATGGTGCAGTTACTCATCTATCCTAGTTTTATTTATTTTCCCAACCAAAACCTTAGGCAGTGGCACACGGCATATACTCCGCGAGTCACACTCATAGTTGCTCCATTAATGCTAAGTCAGTTAGCCATAGGTATATATCGGATTTATACAAATGCCGCTTGGTTTTCTATTGCATATGCTATTTTAGTCGCAGCCGTATGGCTCACTACGTTTTACATCTTCATCCCTATTCACGATAAAATTCATAAAGGTACGTTCGAAAATCATTTACTACACAAACTAGTCTCCCTCAATTGGATGAGAACAATACTATGGAGTGCGATACTGGTACTTGAAATTTGGTCGGTGATCGACCAAATTTAATTGATTGTTTTTTTGATGGCTGGTATTCTTCTCCATGCTGAATTTCTTACGATTAAAACGTGTTATTGACTAGAGGGTTTTCTATCCCAAAAGACAAGTTATTCGGCCCTACCCCCACTCAGCAGGGTTCTTTCTCCACTCTGCAAGTTTGGTTAAGTCTTCCGCTTTCACATAGCCAGAAGCCACTGCTTCTTTTATCATGGTACCATAATTTCCCAAGGTTATGCACTTGCAGTTTGCGTTTTTAAAATTTTCTTCTGCCACATCAAATCCATACGTAAAAATAGCTGCCATGCCTAGAATATTAAACCCTTCTGCTCGCATATAGTCTACTACTTTCAAACTACTTCCTCCCGTACTTATCAGGTCTTCTAGCACTACAATCTTAGCTCCCTTCTCTACTCTACCTTCGAGTTGGCGTTTTAGTCCATGTACCTTAGGCTCGGGTCTACAGTATGCATAACTCAAGTCTAGCTCATCTGCTATGAGTGCTCCCATTGCTATACCGGCAGTAGCCACTCCCACTATAGTATCTACTCCTACAAATTCTTCTCTTATTTTGTCAGAAAGCATCTTTTTTATCTCTTCTCTATGATGGGCAAAAGACAGCACTGTACGGTTATCACAATAGATTGGGCTATTCCATCCGCTGCTCCATTTAAAAGGATTATCCGGAGATAATTTTATTGCACTTGTTTCTAAAAGTATTTTAGCGATTTTTGAATCTGTATTGAGCATATAACGTTGGCAAATGTATCGAATTTTTCACGGTAAGCACCGCATCTATCTATCCAATATCGAAAGTGATATTGAGAAATATAAGCCTGACTTTGTTTTTAAAAAACCCAAAAAGGAGCAAATAAAAGAAGCTCTAAAGGTGAGTAAAAAAGCGACAAAACCGCTCAAGATATTACTGCTAGGCAATCCAGACAAAATTCTAAAAAGAGTAATCTTAGAGTTCAAATATAAAATAGCTGCAGGAGGAATAGTAGAAAATGAAGCTGGCAAAATTTTGCTTATGAAACGCTTGGGCAAGTGGGACCTGCCAAAAGGCAAGTTAGACAAAGGTGAGACTATTGAAGAGTGTGCATTGCGTGAAATTGAGGAAGAAACAGGAGCCGCAGGCCTTACAGTAAAATCCTCATTTGCAGAAACCTACCATACCTACTATCGCAACGAAAAGTGGATCATAAAACATACCCACTGGTATCTTGTAAAATGCAAGGACGACTCAAAACTAAGCCCTCAAGAAGAAGAAGATATAGAGCAAGTAGCGTGGGTAGATCATGCTACCATAGACCTTCTCAAAATAGACACCTACCCTGCCATACGAAAATTATTGAAGCTCTATAAAAAGACGCTGTGATAGGTCAGCAGACCGACTACAACTTATTTATCTCAGCATATACCTCTTTTGGGATATACCGCTCGTATGCACCATTGTAGGTTATCAAATCTCGGACTATAGTAGAGCTCACAGACGCATTCTTTTGATCGCTCATTACAAATACACTTTGCACTGCATCCGTGAGATCCTCGTTCACATAAGCGATCTGTTGCTCGTATGTAAAGTCCTGTGTGGTACGCAACCCTCTCAAGATAAACTCTGCACCAATACTTTCTGCAAAAGTGGCAGTAAGGCCTTCATAATGCACTACACTTACACGTGGATCATTTGCAAACAGGAGTTCTAAAAAGAGTGTACGCTTTTCTAAGGAAAAAAGGTGCTTCTTGCCACTGTTAACACCTATGGCCACTATTACCTCATCAACTATTTTCAACCCTCGATTTACAATATCCAAGTGCCCATTGGTAAATGGGTCAAACGTTCCAGGGAAAAGTGCTTTCTTGCTCATTCGTCTACGAAGTTAAAAAAAGAAAAGGTACTCTGCCCGTATACTCGGGTTTCTGTAATAGCAGGATGAGTCATTTGTGTCATGGATTGGTGTTCTAGAATCAATATTCCTCCTGCCGCAAAAGGCATACGTTCAGATAGTAACTCTATTAAGAGTCCTATCTCTTTCCCCATATTATAAGGAGGATCTGCAAATATTATATCGTATTTTTCTTCCGTCTTATTTAAGAAAGGTAACACCTTAGTAGGTATCACCTTAAGAGGTACTTTCAGTTTCTCCGCTATATCATTTATATACGATACAGACTTTCGGTTAAAATCTACCGTGGTAACGTCTTCTACTCCTCTAGAACAAAACTCCAATGCAACACTTCCCATTCCTCCATAGAGGTCAAGTACTTTTATCTCATCATAGTGGTAACGTTGATCGAGTATATTGAATAAGGCTTCTTTAGCTCTATCGGTAGTAGGTCTTGCATGTGGCATCGCTTGTTGCGGAAACCGAAATCCCTTATGCAACCCGCTTATAATACGCATTTACCAAAGAAATGTGCCAGTTCAATTGTATCAGTAGTCCCTTCTACTTGCTCTCTATTACACAGATATAACGGTGAAAGATACTTTTTGAAAAGCAGATGGTAGCTGGCGTGTTGCTGCTTGGTGCCTATAACAGAAAAGTGAATATCTGTGGGTGGCAATTCCAGCTGATCTACAACGAGCATGACGTAGTAAAAAAGCTCCTCTTCATTGTCTGCAGCATATCTATTGGCTAAGACAAACTTGCCGTCTTTCCATGCGAGTATGGTCACTTCGTTTTCA
>JAOKFZ010000032.1 GCA_028247315.1 Bacteroidia bacterium
CTCCGTATACGGTAGGACCACATAGATACATCCCCACAAAGGGCGGCTCTATGGGTTTGAACTCTTCGGTTTGCTTGGTAATCGTGTTGTATATATGTAGCCTAGAAGACATGGGGCAAATATAGTATTGATTTAAAGTTTTTAGTCAACGGGTTGCCGTCGTTGATGGCACGCCTATGCTTTAATTTCACTAAGTTCGACTGAATTCCGAATACTATCTAGCCCTAAAATTCGATATCATCCCTCAAACCTAACCTTCTCCGTCCAATCGCTTCTCTTGCCTTCTCCACTTACCGCATCTTTGTCTATCGTTCCTGCATAGAATAAACCAAGGCAACGCTCGTCGTCTTCTAGCTGTAAAAATTGCCTAAAATCTTCTCCCATAGCGTACGCCGGTGAGCTCCAATAGCCTCCGTGGGTATTGGTTTCACCTAATACAAGCCACATGTTTTGCACGGCCATTGCGGTAGCAGCTATCTCTTCCCACTCGGGGAGTATTTCGTTTCGCTTCATAAAGATAGCTATAATGTGACTTACTTGCTGTTTGCGTTCTTCTATCTTTTCTATTTTTACGCTCTGAAACTTATCTGCCGGAGTACTTTTCACATAACAGTCTTTACATTGATCTAGCAACGCATTCATTGATGTGCCTGAGTACACTTTAAAACGCCACGGCTCCGTATTGCGGTGTGTAGGTGCCCAGTTTGCTGATTCTAGCATTTTATCTATTGCATCTTGAGGCACAGGTTTGCCGTTCATCTGCTTGGGAAATATAGCCCTGCGGCTTGCTATTACTTCTTGTAATTCCATTATAATTAAACAAATTTACTATTCTGATGTTCTAGATGTAAATTTGAACGCAAACAAAGTAAACAAGAAATATTATGTCATTTGAATTACCACAACTACCGTACGCACACAATGCACTAGAGCCAAACATAGATGCACGTACTATGGAAATACACCACACCAAACACCACAACGGATACACTGCTAAGCTAAATGCTGCTATAGAAGGTACTGACCTTGCTGGCAAAAGCATAGAAGATATCTGTAAGGGAATGGATATGAACAACAATGCTGTAAGAAACAACGGTGGTGGATACTACAACCACAATCAGTTTTGGACGGCGATGAGCCCTAATGGTGGCGGTAAACCAACAGGAGATTTAGCCGCGGCTATTGATTCTGCGTTTGGAAGCTTTGACGAATTCAAAGCAGCTTTTAGTGCTGCTGCAGGTACACGTTTTGGATCTGGATGGGCTTGGTTATGTGTAAAAGAGGGTAAACTGGAAGTTTGTTCTTCTGCAAACCAAGACAATCCGTTCATGCCAGGAATAGGCTGTGGAGGATCACCAATACTGGGACTAGATGTTTGGGAACATGCATACTACCTTAACTACCAAAACAGAAGACCTGATTACGTGTCAGCATTCTTTAATGTGATAAACTGGGACGAAATAGCCAGCAGATTTACTGCCGCTCTATAAGCCTCAACACTTAAAATACAGAAAAGCCTTGCACGAAAGTGTAGGGCTTTTTGCTTTTGTAGTGCCTATGCCTTTACTTTCGTACTATGAATTTTATGAAGTGGTTTCTATATAGCGTGGCATTTGGTGCTTTTATCTGGTTTGTCTTTTTTAAGCCGATAGGAGACAATACTGCGGTATCAAATCAACCAACCAACGAAGAAACTCCTGAAGAGGTAGATACCTACACAGATATACCCAATAAGGATGAAGAAGAAATAACCTACGATATGGACTATGAAAGTATGGAAGACACCGTGCAGGTAGTAAGCGAAGAAATATCCGTAGTTGAGTTGCCTGTGGATTTGCCTGACAATACTTCTAGTGACAATAGCAGCTCAGAAAATATGCATTCTGCCGATATCAACCTAAACAAACGCTACCTAATAGTCGTAGGTAGTTTTGGTATTAAGTCAAATGCAAACAGGATGCTTCGCAAGTTAAAAGACGCAGGTAATGATGGTGTAATCACATCAATAAAAGGGCTACACAGGGTGGTCATGGCTTCTACAGATGACAAAACAGAGGCTATAAACTTGCGTTTACAATTCACTGAGCCGGCATTTATCCTAAGGCAATAAGTCTGTCTGCTAGAACTGGGTAGATAGTGTAAATCGTAAGCCGCTAAACGCTGGCTCTAGTCTACATACGCCTCCTGTACAAACGACACCTTCTACCTGCTTTATATATGCAGCAGTAAATGAGGTTGTTTTGATATTGTATTTCACAAACACACTCGGGTAATGCAGCACTTGGTCTGCCAAAGATTCGTTTACTATTCTCACAGGATTGGTGTTTACCATATCACTTATCGCAATGGAAAACTTTGGTGAACTGTTCCATTCTATGATGCCGTGATAGAAGCTCCCAAGATCTTGCTTTGTGAGCAGCATTTGTGACTCAAAACGCAAACTGTTCTTCCGATTTATTTTGTACGTAAGCTCTCCAAAAGGGGTAAATGTTTCTACCTCATCAGCTTTTCCTAACGGCTTCACTTCATATACCTCTTGGTTGTAATTCACCATTTGCAAGCCTAGCTTTCCTTTCCACTTCTTGTTTATTTTGTGTTCTACTTGCACAAACTGTTCTCTAAAAAGCTGCTCTCCATTGAGGTCTGTTATATTAGAAAAGTTTAAGGTTACGTTAGTCTTTTTGTTGAGTGAGTAGATGATCTCTGCCTGCACCCCTTGCTCACCCGTAAACTGTGCTGGTGCTTGATAGCGTGCAAGAAGTCTATAGCTCGCTTGACGACTAAGTGATGGTTGATAGGAGAGCAAACCTTGAAGTAACGAAAGTTGTGAGTATGGATCTACGTTGAGGGCAAAGTTGTCTATCCTACGATATTGTACATTTACACCTAAGCCTCCCTTTTTGTTTCTACCCAACTTTCTTTTGGAATAGCTTACACCAAGAATAGCCAGATTGCCGTTTCCATTTATCAAGCTATCTCTATTGTCTTTTGTAGGCTCTGCAGTCTTATAATTAAATTCTCCGTTGACACCGAATTTCCCAACCGAGGCATTGAAGTATCCATTCATCAGGTATGTGTTATACTTGGGATAAAAACCTTCTTCCTTGCTAAGGCCAAGGCCTTGTATTTCTGTTACCAATTTAGAGTATGCGTTTCCGTCGAGGGTTCGGTTTACCGCAGAAACACCAACGTTTAGTATGGATCCCTTTCCCGATTTAAATCCTTTTTCTGCATTAATGCCTTTTACAATTTGTGGAGATGTTTCAAACCGTCTGTCTAGTCCGCCTTTTTGCTTGCCCGTAAATGCTTTTAGTACAAAATCATCTGCTATCTTATATTTCAAACGAACACCTTCCATTGCATAATCTATCCCTATTAGTCTATTCTCAAATGCTCTAAAAATAGCACCTGAACCAAACTGGTCGTAAAATGAGCCTGCTGTTATTTCTAGGTCTCCTACTTCTTTTTTTATTTGCCAAAAACCAAGTCCCTGACCAGAATATGCGTCTGCTGGATTGAGAAGATTGCTGTTGTTAAATAAATCATATCTCGCCGCAAAGTGCCATCCTTTAATATCGTAATTAAGAAAAAGCCACGACTCCGAACTGCTAATTTGCTTGCCGTATTGAGGAGAAGCACCTTCTACTGCTCCAATTAATGAATCTTTTAAAAATACGTTAAAATTTGACTGTAGGTTTCCGCTGAAAACACCCTTATCTTGGGCAGTGGCAGAAATAAATAATGCGGTAGTGAATATCACTAATGTAAAAAACCTCTTCATTCTAGGTGGTAAATGTAAATAATTCTTAAAATACACACTATTTTACTTTTTTTTGAAGTGTGAATGTATCCCAGTTAATTTCAGAAATAAAGACTAAAAAAAGCTATTTGTGTGTCGGTCTAGATACGGACATTACTAAGCTTCCTGACGGCATTTCAAAGAATGCACAAGGAATTCTTGACTTCAACAAAGCGATCATAGAAGCAACACAAGAATACGCTGTATCCTACAAACTAAATACCGCTTTCTATGAGCAACTGGGTAGTGAAGGGTGGCGAGTGTTAGAGAAAACAAGAGAAATGCTGCCTAGAAATGTGCTTAGTATAGCAGACGCAAAACGTGGAGACATAGGCAATACAAGTACCATGTATGCCAAAGCTTTCTTTGAAACAATGGACTTTGACGCACTTACCGTAGCCCCATACATGGGGCTTGATAGTGTAGAACCTTTTCTCCAATTTGACAATAAAATCACCATCGTACTTGGACTTACTTCAAACGAAGGAAGTCTGGATTTTCAAACCAATAAACGCTACGACCCACCACTCTATAAAACTGTACTGGAACGGGTAAGTAGTTGGGGTCCTATGGAAAATCTAATGTTTGTCGTAGGTGCAACAAAAGCAGAAGCTCTGAAAGAAATACGCGAAATAGTGCCCAACCACTTCTTATTAATACCAGGAGTAGGTGCTCAAGGGGGCAATGCTGTGGAGGTCTGTGAAAATGGGAAAAATAAAGATGGGGGTTTACTTATAAACTCATCTCGAGGAATAATCTATGCGAGTAGTGGGAAGGATTTTGCAGAAGCAGCGAGAGCTAAGGCCAAAGAACTCGCACTAGAGACCGCACCATACACCGCACATTTATGAGTTTTGGCTACAACGAAGATCTTCTCCAGTTTATATGGGAGTATCAGTTGTACAACGCTGCATCCCTCATTACCACCGATGGTACTGCCATACAAATAATAAAACAAGGCAACCTTAACCGAAGCAACGGACCGGATTTTGAACGTGCCGAAATTCGCATCGCCAACACAACACATCATGGGTCTGTGGAAATACACGTAGATAGCCGCGAATGGGAGCAACACGGACATCATAAGGATCTCGCCTTTAACACTGTTGTACTACACGTTTGCTACGCGGTAAGCAAGGAGTCTTATAGACAAGACGGCACTAAAATCCCGACCATTGCTATTGGCAAATTTATAAACCAATCTGCCTTGCATAAGTACCAAGAACTAATGGCAAATAAAGCGTTTGTGCCGTGTGAACGGCAATTGACCAATATGAGCTTTTTTGATATCAATATCTGGCTAGACAGGATGATTGTGGAGCGACTGGAAGCACGCTGTACTTTATTTCGTACGTATTTGACCTCGTCCAACGACAATTGGAATCAAGCGTTTTTTACGGCAATTGTGCGGAGTTTTGGTATGCCTACCAATACCGAACCTTTTGAAGAAATAGCTCTAAAAGTGACGTATGACCTGGTACAGAAACACCACCAATCTCTCTTTCAATTAGAAGCTCTTTTCTTCGGAATGGCGGGCTTATTAGAAGAACCAAAAGAAGACAACTACTACACGGGGTTGAAAAATGAGTGGGGCTTTTTAAAAGCAAAATACACACTATCAAGCATAACCTCTAAGCTAAAAACAGGAAGAATGAGACCGCTCAATCTTCCTACAGTAAAATTGGCACAACTGGCCGCATTCTTTCATCATGTGCCGCAATTTATCCCTCACGTACTCAAATTGCCTCCCATAAAATCGGTAAAAGAAATGTTAGCCTTTTCGCTATCAGAGTACTGGAATACTCACTATAACTTTGATAAAAGCTCGGATAAAAAACGCAAATCTATTTCTTCAGGTTTTGTCAATCACTTGTTTCTAAACGCGATAGTTCCATTTATATTCTTTTATGAAAAAGAAAAAATGGAGACGGCTACAGACAAGGCTATCAATTACTTATATCACATTCCTTCAGAAAAAAACAGTATCATATCCAAATGGAAAAGTTCGGGAATAGAAAGCAACAATGCCCTAACTTCGCAAGCATTGCTTCACTTATATAAAATATATTGTACCCCACAGCGTTGTTTAGAGTGTAGTATAGGAAAGAAATTATTGCTCAATTAAAATGGATAATATTAAAAAAAACATAGAAAATTACGCATTCGGTGTCTGCTCCTATTTGGGTGATAAGTTCGGAATACGATCCAGTACTATACGTTTATATTTTATTTATGTCTCCTTTTTTACTTTCGGCAGCCCAGTCATTATCTACTTTGTAATAGCCTTTTGGCTAAACATTAGGCATTACGTAATGAGGAGTAGTCATTCGGTTTGGGACCTATAAAGCGTCCTTTTTTGTATGCATTTTTATGGGCTTCCTTCTATTAGCGTTAATAAACGTTAAGTCATGCTGCTCTACTTTTGACCCATGCAACAGCAAATGTCCCTTTACCGCACCACGAAGAGTTTTCAGCAAAACCACAAAACTTCAGAACTAAAATGCCAGAACTGCGAACAAGCATTTCTTGCCAATAGAAAAACAGCTAAGTTTTGTAGTAGCTCTTGTCGTTCACAGTTTTGGATGACTAAAAATCAGAAAAAGGTAATCACAATTGCTGTGCCTATCGATATAGATGATGCTTATTTAGAAAAAATAAAGTTGATGCTAGAGAACTATAAGCCGGTTGAAAATACTGTCGAAAAATCTCCTATACGATCGCATCAAAACGAGACTTTCGAAACAGAAAAAGACCTACGTACATTTATGGCACAAGCCGGATATAGTGACTACAAAATACCCAAGCACGATATGGGTATATATTATGATGAAGGTATGACGATAAAAAAAATAGAAGCAGGTTTCCAGGTAAAAATAATGGCTTAGCTTTTATTCAAAAACCAAGTCTACGTCATCACTGAGCGGGTGTGCTTGGCAGGTGAGTATATATCCTTCTTCAATTTCAGCATCGCTGAGACCTTCCCTTTCTTCCATAGTGGCCATACCGCTTCGTAACTTTGCTCTGCATGTAGTACAAACGCCTACACAGCAACTGTACGGGGGATCTAGTCCTGCATCTTGTGTAGCAATAAGTATGGTTTGTTCTGGCTTTACTACTATTTCTTTCTTTTCACCAAAGACTTCTACTTGTATCTTACGTTCTACTACTTCTTCACTATAGTTTAGGGCCTCTGCAGGTCCACTATTGCTTTCTTCTGCCGTATCTTTTTTGGCAACAGCAGTGAAATATTCTGTATGTACATTTTCATCTCGCACTCCAATGGTTTTTAGTCCCTCTACAACCACGTCCATCATTGGGCCAGGACCACACGTATAGTACTGTGCTACAGGATAGTTAAGTCCTAGTTCTTGTCTTGCTATCTCAGACACCTTTTCTTTGGTCAAATAGCCCCTATGACCCATCCAAGCACTTCTGGGGTTGTCTAGGCTGTGTATTACTGTTAGGTTCTCGTGAGCAGCCTCTAAAGCGTCAATTTCGTCTTTAAAAATAATGCTGTCTTCATCTCTGTTGGCATATACCAAGTAGCATTTACTATTGGGCTCTGCTTTTAGTGCCGTTTTAATAATGCTAAACAATGGAGTAATACCACTTCCGCCCCCAAAAAGGAAGTAATGGTTTGCGGCAGTTACGTTTGGCTCCAGAATAAATTTACCCATTGGAGGCATAATGTCTAGTACATCTCCTTCTTTCACATTTCTGTTCAGGTATGTGCTCATTCTACCGCCTTCTACCTCTTTTACCGCAATGGTTATTTGTTCGCCTGCAATTGGGCTGCTGCACATGGAGTATGATCTACGTACTTCTTCTCCATTAATCACAACACTAAAGGTTAGGTATTGCCCCGCTGTATACTGGTACTGAGATGCCATAAGTGTTGGCACATCAAAAGAGATGCTTACAGCATCATTGGTTTCTCGTGTAACTTTAGAGACGGGTAAAGCGTAAAATCCTGCTGGCATCTTATTTTTTAGTTAATTGTTCTAGTATTTCTACTGCGTTCGTAGCCGCACCCTTTCTTAGGTTATCTGCTACTACCCACATGTTTAGTGTGTTTGGTTGAGACTCGTCTCTTCTTATTCTGCCCACCATAACGGCATCTTTTCCGTGTGCATTTATTGGCATAGGGTATATGTTGTTGGCTACATCATCTACGACATCTACACCTTCGGTACTTTGTAATAGTGCCGCAATAGACGCTACATCGAATTCGTTTTCAAATGCAACGTTAATCGATTCAGAATGACCACCAACTACAGGTACTCTGACCGCTGTGGCTGTAATAGGAAGATCCGGTACTCCAAGTATTTTCCTGGTTTCGTGTACAAGTTTCATTTCCTCTTTGGTATATCCGTTGTCTAAAAATTCATCACAATGAGGTATACAGTTTTTATCTATTGGGTACACATACACCATCTCCAGAGATTTTCCCGCACTTCGCTCTTGCTCCATCTGTTCTACTGCTGCTTTACCTGTTCCGGTAATGCTCTGGTAAGTAGATATGACTAACCGCTTAATCCCAAATGCTTTGTGCAATGGAGCTAACGCCATGACCAACTGTATCGTACTGCAGTTTGGGTTTGCAATGATCTTATTGTCTGGCCCAATACTGTCTAAGTTTATCTGTGGCACCACAAGCGGGCAGTTATCATCCATTCGCCAAGCAGAAGAATTGTCAATAACCACAATTCCTTTTGCTGCAAATTTTGGAGCCCATTCTGTAGATACAGAACCTCCTGCTGAAAAGAGTACATAATCTATGTCTTTTTCTAAAGCATCCTCCAGCAAGCATACGTCATAAGAAGCACCTCTATAAGCGACTTTTGTACCCAAAGAAGATTTGCTTGCTACTGGGTACAGATTTGCTATTGCTATGCCGCGTTCTTCTAGTACTTGAAGCATAGTACGACCAACCATTCCCGTAGCTCCTACTATAGCTATATTCATACTGTTTGAGGCTCTTTAGTGAGGTTCAGTGTTCTGCCAGAATGTTCTGCTTGTGCTCTTAACACCTTTATCATATCACCCATCGTATTCAAGTACATGGATTGAAATCCGTCAGAAAGAGCTTCTTCTGGCTCGTTGTGTACTTCTATCATCACGCCATCTGCTCCAGCGGCTATTGACGCAAGAGACAAGGGTGTCACAAGACTTCTTTGGCCTGTGCCTTGACTTGGGTCTGCTATTATGGGTAGATGGCTTAATTCTTTTACTAATGGAATAGCGGCTATGTCCATGGTGTTCCTCACCGAGGTGTCAAATGTTCTGATACCTCTTTCGCAGAGAATCACATTTTCATTGCCCCCCATTAAGATATATTCTGCTGCCAATAACCACTCGTTTATTGTGCTGCTCATTCCTCTTTTGAATAAGATTGGCTTATCTATTTTTCCCAGTTCTTTTAAAAAAGAATAGTTTTTTGCATTTCTTGACCCCACCTGAAGTATATCTGCGTATGGATATACTTCCTCTATAAGCGTAGTGTCAAGTACTTCTGTCACTATTTTTACCCCATACCTATCAGATGCATCTTTTAGAAGCTTCAGGCCTTCTTTTTTTAACCCTTGAAAGGCGTATGGAGATGTGCGTGGCTTGTAAGCACCGCCCCTCATAAATTTAACGCCTAGTTCTGATATGCCCTTGGCTATCTCATCGAGTTGCTCTGCAGATTCTACGGCACACGGACCCGCTATAAAGCAGAGTTCCTTAGCTCCTACTAGCTCATTACCCACTTTTATCACCGATTTATGGTCTCGGTGTTGTTTTCCGACTAATTTAAGGTCTGACATTGCTGCAAATTAAACAGATTGATGCTAATTGAGTTTTGTATATCGTACAGAAAGTTTGATCATCTGTTGTGTTGTGTCTGTACCGAGAACTGCTCTATGTGGCACAATTGGGGAGTCTGTGGGTACTCTTAAATAAAAGCCCCTGAAATTGTCGATCCCCTTACGTCTATAATCATCTACCAAACGCTGTAAAAATCGATTAAACCTAAAGTCATAGCTCTTAGAGGAGGCTGAATATGTCCCGCCATAATTTAACGTTTGTCCCAATTGAAAGTCTAACAGGTCTTCAAAAAATGCTGTTTGATCAGATACTGAATCCACCGCATATAGCAATAGTCTAGGTGGTGCACTAAACTTATCTTCTATAAGAGAACCATCTTCTAGCAAAAACGAAATATACGCCTCGTTAATAACGATACGATCACCCATTTTAATAAAATCATTCAATTCCGGAAACTCTACTTTCACCTTTGTGCCGCTTAAGCTCTGCACGTAGGTAGTATTGAAGTGACCAGACCCAGTGAGTTGTGCATCTACTAAAGCACTCGGCGTGGTCTCAAAATAATTTAGCCGCTTCGATTCAGCACCTAATGGTATAGCAAGTTCTGTAGTATCGTGAAAAACCACTAACCTCGATGCTGATATTTTGGTTTCAAATGCCGTAATAAACCCTGTACCCGAAACCACTTCTCGCGGAACCAGTACAATACCCTTAAGAACCGTTTTTAGCTCCGTATTGTCTATCATTGGCAGTCCTAAAATATCAACTCCCAATTGATTGTCTAATGTCAATATTAGTTCGGGCGTTACCGTAAATGTATCTTCATCGATAACAACTTCTTTGTTGCTAAAATCCAAACCACCAGTGTACTCCCCAATTTTGTCCGCCAGTAATGGCCTGTACGTATTGTAAGCAGAGTCGGGAATATCTTCCCCCATCTTATAAATATCAAAAGTAATCTCTGCATCCGCCTCTCCCAAAAGCAGTCTATACGGGCTTCCTCCTACTACTTGGTCTATGTCAAATTTAAGAATAAGTTTAGTGGAGTCTGCTACTTTACCTACAGAACCCGATCCTGTTTCTGCAACCCTTGGCTCTATAATAAGGCTAGCCTTACTCTCGCCTAAAATGGGGTCGTTTACAATTCCGAAAAGGCCTGAAGACAGCACATCTGTACGTATAGAGTCATCTGCAACTGTACGACATACTGCTTGCGTCAATATAATTTTTTCTGCGTTTTCTATTACGTCATCCCCGACTAGGCCTAGGCCTATGTCTGTAGATTCTTTTTTGCACGCTCCAAAAGCGAGCAAAAAGAAAAGGGGCAACAACCCCTTAATTCTTTTATTTCTGAATGCGCTATTCACTTCTTTTATTCTGCTTTATCCGCCAAAAGCGAATTGTAAAAATTCAAATAATTGTCGGCAATTTTATCTTCCGTATGATTAAGTACTGGTTTGCTTGTGGAGTCAATCTTTTGATTTACCTCGTCTGAGATGTCATTGCATTTCACAATAGCATCTGCATGCGTAACACCACCCATGTGCATACTCGTACAATCTGCCTTAGAAAATGGCTGAAGCTCTTCGTCCTCAATGTAATTTAAACTTGCCTTACGCATAAAGTCTGCACCCAAATCTTCATTAAAATCATTTTCGTAAACTGAATAAATAACTTTTGCATTAGAAAACACTGGCTCGTCTTTATATAATGTCTTAAGGTATAGTGGAATAAGACTTGTCATCCAACCTTGGCAATGAATAATGTCTGGATACCAACCCAGCTTTTTTACCGTTTCCAGTGCCCCCTTACAAAAGAAAATCGTTCTCTCGTCGTTGTCTGCAAAGAAATCTTCATTCTCATCGTTGTATACAAACTTACGGTGAAAGAAGTCTTCATTGTCTAGGAAATACACCTGCATCTTAGTGTTGGGTATAGACGCTACCTTTATGGTAAGCGGGTTGTCATTGTCATCTATCGTAATATTCATTCCCGATAGGCGAACCACTTCATGAAGTCTATTTCTGCGTTCATTGATCACTCCGAAACGAGGAACGAGTATGCGAACTTCGTTGTCTTTTTCCTGAATTTTTTGCGGCAAGTATCTTGCAATTTCTGCCAATGGAGTATCCCCATCTAAAAACGGTCTCATCTCTGAAGAGATAAATAGAATTTTTTTTCTTTCTTGTGTATTATCCATAGAACGTCTTATTGTTTTACAATTGCAAAGATACTGCTGTCTGGAGCGATAATAATCACCCACAGCTATTGTATTTGTAGTATTTTTATCGTATATATATGCATATAATAAAGACATCCGAAACGCTTATAAAGCACCTAAACGCCTTACGCGAGAGTAATCTAAAGGTTACAACTGGGCTTGTTCCTACTATGGGAGCGTTGCATACGGGCCACGCTTCTTTGATAAAGGCCAGTGTTAAAGAAAACGATATAACGGTGTGCAGCATATTTGTAAACCCCACTCAGTTTGGAGAAGCAGCAGACTTAGAAACCTACCCCAAACCTATAGAAAACGACATAGAACTACTCATTGACAACGGGTGCGACATTCTATTTCTGCCAGACTATAAAGAAATATATCCTGACACATACCAACAACAGGAGTTTGCGATAGACGGGTTAGACCATAAAATTGAAGGCGCAAGCAGGCCTGGCCATTTTCAAGGCGTTTGCAACGTATTACACCGCTTTTTTATACTCGTGTGTCCTTCTGGGGCGTATTTCGGACAAAAGGATTTTCAGCAAACCGTAGTAGCCAAGAAACTAGTAGCAATCACCAACTCACCCGTAGAAATACGTGTAATACCCATTTACCGCGAACCTCACGGGCTAGCCATGAGCTCACGCAACATTAGACTAAGCACAAAAGGAAGACAAAACGCTGCGTTTATTTACAGGGCTATCTCCCAAGCAAAAGAAGATGTGAATGAAATGGAGCTTCACGAGGCTATCGCCAAAGCAACGCAGTTTATTAATGCCCAAAAAGGAGCACACATAGACTACCTTCTTGCCGTAGATACGACAACGCTAGATGAGGCCCAAACCCTAGAATCAGCAAACGAAATAGCTCTATTAACCGTAGTAGAATATGAAGGAGTAAGACTCTTGGATAATATTTACCTTAAGAACAAAGCATAAAAAAGCCCTCCGCTGATGCGAAAGGCTTTTTTTAGTTGCGGGAACAGGACTCGAACCTGTGACCTTCGGGTTATGAGCCCGACGAGCTACCACTGCTCCATCCCGCGATAATTGACTGCAAAGATAGGTCTATTATCTCCCTCACCAAACATTCGTTTGGGAAAAAACAATATAAAAACGCCAACAAAAAAAGGGCTTCACTAATAAGTGAAGCCCTCTATTAATTCTTAAAAGAAGTACGTATTACTTGCTTACTACAAATCGAGCAACACCTACTTGCTCACCAGCTACAAGCTTGATGATATAAGTACCGTTATTTAGGTTTGCAACAGAAAGGTTGTTGTTGTTTAGTGTACCTGCAGCCATTTCGCCACCGAGTATACTGTACACAACAAAGCTTTCCCACTTCGTAGCACCTACTACTGTAAGGTTATTGCTAGTTGGGTTAGGATATACGCTAGTTTGTATAGACACGTTTCTTACGCTTGTCATGTCTACCCACTCCGAGATATCACTTGAATCTCTAGGGAATAACTGGTATCCTTCATTGTGTGGAGCTGAACCATCAAACTGACCACCAAGACCAACTATATTCATTGTATCAAACTCGATTGTTTTTCCGGCTATACCTTTTGTATCGCCATCTATTCTTACAGCAAAGGTATCGGTACCGTTTGTAATATCTATGTTACCGTTATTTGGCCAAACTTTGTCAGCAGTATCTGCAACCCAAACTTTAGTAAATTTAACAAGATCAGACTCTGTATCTTCAGATAAAGAAGTAACATCTGTAGGATCGTTAATAGCGTTTCCAGTACTTACTACTGTAATAGAGTCAGCAGCTATTTGCGTAAGACCTCGGAAGAAATCTAATGTACCTTTAACAGTAACTTCGTCTCCTTCTTTTACCACGTAGTCCAAACCTCTAGCAAATACACCAACACCGTCGGTAGCATCTATAAGAGTAAATGCAGCGTTAGTGTTAGTAAGATCATCTCCACCTTGGTAATCTATACCGTAAACGATACCCGTTACCTCATAAAGTGTATCTAAATTGACTGGAGAGAAATCTGCATCTAAACCTACGATGTCAACAATATCTGCAACATTGTAAACCAATACAGGGTCTCTAGAGAAGTATATGTTATCTACAAATATTGTCCCTACGCCGTTGCTTGAACCCGGGTTGTCAAACTTGAATTGGTGTAAATCTACAATAGATAATCCTTGGCTTGTATAATCGGCTAGCGGTATTTCTACAGATGTCCACTGACCCGCAGTTAACGTTTTGGTTACAAAATATTCTAATCCAGTTTTGCTTATAGGGAAAATCTTTACATCATCAACATCTGCTGTCCAGATATCCATGTGTAATGTTTTCATTCCCGATGCATCTATATCAGAACCGAATTGTATTCCTTGGTAGTTTAATGCAGTGTATTTAATCATACTGTCTGTTCCTATTTCAAAAACAGAATACTGAGTGCTTTGGTTCCAAAATGGAAAAAAGTCGGTGCCCGCAAGGTCACCGTATGTTTGGCTGTATACAGAAATAACATCTACCGCATCTGCAGTAGGATCTGCTGCAGCCGTAGAAGGCTCAGTAGCAACTGGTGGGTAGCATGCTGATGAATGAGACCCCAGATTGCTAACATCGTCAATTGCCGAAGTAACCCACTCTAATGTGTCCCAAGCAGCTACGCCTGTTTGAACATTGTAGTTTCTTA
>JAOKFZ010000033.1 GCA_028247315.1 Bacteroidia bacterium
TTAGGCCACTATTCGTGGGTATTGGTACTCGCTTTGGTCATTGTTGCCTTTATTTATTATCCACTGCTGATACATTTATTTGCAAAGCGTATTACCATAAAACAATTTCTAACAGGTATAAGAGAAGCACAGATTACGGCTTTTAGTACGAGCAGCAGTATGGCAACACTTCCAGTTACTATGGACTGTGTAAACGACAACCTAAAAGTTCCCAAGCCTATTTCAAGTTTTGTGCTGCCCATCGGAGCTACAGTAAATATGGATGGTACGAGCACTTATCAGGCTGTAGCGGTAGTTGCTATGGCTCAGTTTCATATGATTGATTTGGATTTTACGCAGCAAATGGTCATTATACTCACAGCTACTTTAGCAAGTATAGGAGCAGCAGCCGTACCCAGTGCCGGTCTGGTTCTTATGATAGTGGTACTAGAGAGTGTAGGGTTAAATCCTGCATGGATTGCCATCATATTGCCCGTTGACAGAATTTTGGATATGTGCCGTACAGTGGTAAATGTAACAGGAGATGCAGCGGTATCTAGTATAGTAGCAAGCACAGAAAAACTAGAAGAAAAGTAGTATGTCGAGTAAACATTACTTTAATATGTCATGTTTTAACAAACAGTTCATAGAAGGTAATCGTTCTTTTGATAGTCTAACAATGAGAATAAGAATGAAAAAAATAGCATTTATAATTTTAAGCCTTTTTGTGGCACAAGCAGCAACTGCACAGTGTGGCACAGATCAATACAATCAAGAGCTTATAAACCAAGAAACAGGTAGAACAAGTGCAAGCTACTTTGATAAGATAGAGGGCGAGCGTAACTTTGATTATGAAACAAGTGTACACTCTAAAACAAAGAAGGCTATTCGCACAATACCCGTTGTGTTTCATGTTATACACGGCTATGGAGAGGAAAATATAAGCAAAGCTCAAATAGAAGATCAAATTCGAATTATCAATGAAGATTTTCAACGTAGGAATGCAGATGCTTCCAATACGAGAAGTCAATTTCGAGCTAGAGCGGCAGATTTTGAAATAGAGTTTAAGCTTGCAAGAAAAGCTCCAAATGGGTCATGTACAGAAGGAATCACTCGTACGTATGACCCTGTCAATATGTTCGACGATAGAGATACACGAGCAGAGGAGGCAAAAACTGCAGTAACTCCGTGGGATAGAAGTAAATATTTGAACATTTGGGTAGTAAAAGAAATATTGAGTTCCACTGAGGGAACTATATTGGGATATGCACAGTTTCCCGGTAGAGGTGCTAGTACGGATGGTATTGTCTTGATACACGATAGAGTAGGTACTATAGGTACTGCAAATCTAGGAGACAAAGGTCGCACACTTACGCATGAGATAGGCCATTGGCTAGGTTTATACCATACTTTTCAAGGAGGATGTTTTCAGGGCGACGGAGTTTCTGACACACCACCAGTAGATGAGCCCTCGTATGGATGTACGGCATCTCAAAACCCAAATACATGCTCCAATGATAGTGAGGTTGATATGGTAGAAAACTATATGGATTATGCCAACGGAGGCTGTATGAATGCTTTTACAAACGGACAGTTAGCTCGTGTGGATGGTTACCTGAATAGTTCGTCGACTAGGGGGTCGAATATATCTGCGGCAACGCTGCTGGCTACAGGTGTGAACACAACGCCGAGTTGCGGTCCCATTGCAGATTTTTGGTATGCATCCGAACGGCTTACTATTTGTGAAGGCCAGTCTATTGACTTTGCTGGGTTAAGCTATAACGGAACGGTCACTAACCGCACGTGGAGTTTCGAAGGAGGAACACCAGCAACTAGTTCCTTAAAAAATCCAACTATTGTTTATAACACACAAGGGGTATACAAAGTAGAACTAGAAGTAGGGAACAATGAGGGCACTAATAAGCTTACTCGCACCTTGTTTATAAACGTAACACCAGGAGTTGCATCGCTCAAAGCTCCAAGAGGTCAAGATTTTGAAAATACCAGTACGACTGCTAAGTGGCAACTGGAGACACAAGAGGGAAAAGGCTGGATGATCAACACTTCTACTGGGTTTTCTGGCAAGAACAGTCTGCAAGCTGTTATAGACGAGGAGACAACAACAGGATTTCGAGTTTCTGCTATTTCTGAGCCAGTGGACATTGCAAGCTATGAGGGTCAGTTAAACCTTCATTTTAAATATGCTTATGCACGACGTGTGTCTACATCTTCTGAAAGACTCCTAGTGCTTGGGTCTGACAATTGTGGAGTATCATGGAATATACTAAAAGTATATATTAACGCCAGCTTAGAAACCTCTTCTGTTTCACCAGACTGGGCTCCATCGTCAGCTGCAGATTGGGGTAGAGCCGAAATAGATGTATCCAGATATGCCGGTTCGCAAAATCTATATATACGCTTTGATGCAGTGGGACAACAAGGCAACTCAATTTACCTAGATGATATTAACATAGGCTCATCAGCCCTGAGCGTAAATCAGCCAAATAATGAGATTGATATATTCTTAGCTCCCAATCCTGCTCAGAACCAAGTGGCTGTTAGATCAACCAATTTGAAAGGAAAGATACGTGTTTCTATTGTTGATATCGCAGGGCGGTTACTTTTGCAGCAAAATTTAGAACCTAACATTTCTATGATCAATACAACGGAATTAACCAACGGGGTGTATAACGTTATTGTAGAAGTAGATAATGCTAGGTGGGCTAAAAAATTAATTATCAGCAAGTAATGTCAAAAAACCTAGTAATAGTTGAGTCACCCGCAAAGGCCAAAACCATAGAGAAATACCTTGGTAAGGATTTTACAGTAAAATCAAGTTTCGGACATATTCGAGATTTGGCAAAAGGTGACGGAGCCATTGATATAGAGAAAGGGTATTTACCTAATTACGTGGTGTCTCCAGACAAAAAGAAAATTGTCACTGAACTAAAAAAACTAGCTAAAGGTGCTGACATGGTATGGTTAGCATCGGATGAGGACCGCGAAGGAGAGGCTATATCTTGGCACTTGTCTGAAGTTCTTGGTCTTAAACCAAGCAATACAAAACGTATAGTATTCCATGAGATTACTAAAACAGCTATACTACATGCGATAGAAAACCCACGTGATATAGACCAGCATTTGGTGAATGCACAGCAAGCACGTAGAGTTTTGGATAGGTTAGTAGGTTTTCAATTATCTCCTGTACTATGGAGAAAAGTGAAGCCAAGCCTTAGTGCGGGTCGTGTGCAGAGTGTTGCAGTACGTCTTATTGTAGAGCGAGAAAAAGAAATTCAGGCATTTACAACTAGTTCATCTTTTAAAATACAAGGCCAGTTTGAAGCAAGTAATAAGACAATTATAGCTGATGTAAGTAAACGTCCAAAAAGTGCAGAGGAAGCCAATGCATTTTTAGAAAGTTGCAATGGAGCAGCGTTTAGTGTAGGGGAAATAACGATTAAGCCAGCAAAACGTAACCCAGCAGCACCTTTTACCACGTCTACCCTACAGCAAGAAGCAAGTAGAAAGCTTGGTTATAATGTGAGTAAAACGATGATGCTTGCACAGCGGTTGTATGAGAATGGACATATTACCTACATGAGAACTGATTCTGTAAACTTGTCTGAGTTTGCCAGAAATGGAGCTATGGATACAATAACTAATGAGTATGGTGCAGCGTATTCTAAACCAAGAAAGTATAGTACCAAGGATAATAACGCACAAGAAGCTCACGAAGCTATACGTCCTACCAGTTTTGATGTAAACCAGGCAGGTGACGATGATGGGCAACAAAGATTGTATCAACTCATCTGGAAACGTGCTATTGCTTCACAAATGAGCGAAGCTCAGTTAGAACGTACCACTATTGATATCGTAAACGACAAAAATAACGATGTGTTCAAAGCGAAAGGTGAGGTTATAAAATTTGATGGATTCCTTAAGGTATATCTTGAAGGAACCGATGACGAAGACGAAGAAGAGGATAGTGGATTGCTACCTAAAGTAACTGAAGGTCAAAATCTAGGGATACTCGATATACGTGCAACACAGCGATACACCAGGCCGCCAGCCCGATTTACAGAGGCTAGTTTAGTAAAAAGACTCGAAGAGTTGGGCATAGGGAGACCAAGTACATATGCACCTACAATTAGTACGGTACAAAAACGTGGGTATGTTGTAAAAGATGAGATTGAAGGTAAAAGCCGTGAATTCCATAACCTATTATTGAAAAATAATAAAATTATCCGTGAAACATTAAGCGAAAACTATGGGGCAGATAGAAATAAGATGCACCCGAGCGATATTGGTAGAGTCGTGACAGACTTTTTAATAGAGCACTTTGGTAAGGTAATGGACTACGGTTTTACGGCCTCGGTAGAAAAAGAGTTTGATGAAATAGCTGAAGGAATGAAAAATTGGTCAGAAATGATTGATGGTTTCTACAAGCCTTTTCATAAAAACGTAGAGAAAACCTTAGAAACGGCGGAGCGAGCTACTGGTGAGCGTAAGCTAGGAGATGACCCTAAGAGTGGAAAACCCATTATTGCTCGTATAGGTAGATTTGGGCCTATGGTGCAAATTGGCGAACAAGATGATGAGGAAAAACCACGATTTGCAAGCCTTAGCAAAGGACAAAATATAGATAGCATAACCTTAGAAGAGGCACTAGATTTGTTCAAGATGCCACGTATACTCGGAGAGTTGGAAGAGAAGCCTGTAAAAGCGAATATTGGACGGTTTGGTCCATATATTCAACATGATAAGTTGTTTGCCTCTATTCCCAAAGAAGAGGATGTGATGGATATAGAGCTAGACAGAGCTATAGAGCTTGTGTTTGCCAAGCGTAAAGCAGATGCTGAACGACTTATTAGAGAATTTGATGAAGATCCTACTACACAAATATTGAACGGTAGATGGGGACCATTCATAAAGAGTGGGAAGAAAAACTTTAAGTTACCGAAAGACTTGGAAGATCCGTCTAAGCTAACACTAGAAGAGGTGAAGCATATCATGGAAAATCAACCTGCAAAAGGAAGAGCAAAAGCGAAGCCTAAGGCGACAGTAAAATCGAAGCCTAAAAAGGCGGCTAAAAAATAGTACAGTCTTTTCGTATGACTGTTAGCCATTACTGAACGGTTATCTATCTTTGGTAGCTTCAATGGGAGAGATCAATACAAAAGAACTGGAAAGTATGCTGTATCTGCTAGATGATACGGATCATCGAGTAGTGGAGCATATTGAATCTCAGATTATAGAGTTGGGTGTGTCCGCTATACCTTTGATAGAAGCGAGGTGCATACTTGAAGGAAATCCTAATAGATTGGATAGAATGCTCTTTTTGATTAAGCGGATACAAGAACAATCCCTTGCTGAAGAACTAAAACAATGGATGAAAACAGAAGAGCAGGACTTATTGGATGGATTACTCATTATCAATAAACTCAAAGATTCGTCCGTTTCACGTCAATCAATAGACGTACAGCTCGATAAAATAAAATTAGACGCTTGGTTAGAATTAAACTATGATCTTACCTCTTTCGAAAAAGTTAAAATACTAAATCATATTTTCTTTGATGTACACAAGTTTAAGGGAGATACAGAAGCCTATCACCACAGTGATAATTCTTTTATAAGTTCGGTATTAGAACGCAAAACGGGTAACCCCATCTCTTTGGCGATTATCTATTCACTGGTAGCTCAGCGACTCAATATTCCCGTATACGGAGTCAATTTGCCACAGCATTTTATTTTGGGATATGTAAAGGATTTTGATTGGCCACCGCTGCTCATGTTCAACGACCCATCGGCTAGCAGCAATGAGCAAGGCGGCGATATTTTATTTTATATAAACCCTTTTAATAGTGGATTGATATTCAATCATGATAATATTCATAAGTTTCTCAAACAACTCAAGCTAGAGCCTAAAGAAGATTATTTTAAGGCGTGTAGCAACACAGACATCTTGCTACGAGTATTACGTAATCTTGAGGTGTCGTATGCTAAAGAGAATAAGTCGAACAAGCTAGCACAAGTGAAAGTGCTTATTGGAGCTCTATTGGCCGAGGATTAGTCACCTGTACGGTGTATTTCCTTTTTATTCTATCTTTTGATTCATTCAGAACCGTAAAATGGTTATTGTTTTTAGGACATTCTGATGTTCCCTCTATGGTAAATACTTTTCCCTCCATAAGACTCAGGTCTATTTTTTTACCCATGGTCCTCAGCTCACCTAATGTTGTATAGAAGGTGTCCCTCGGGTAAATATCGGTTAGCAATAGTGAATGCCGATACTCTTGGCATGCGTTAGCCTGAAAGCAAGCGTACTCCTTCGTTGAAGAATAATACGTCTGTATGTGGGTAGGTGCAATATAGCTCGTGGTATCCGAGTGTATAGCGTGTATTGTTCGTGCATATAGGCCAGCTCTTACTCCTAAAAATGCCATACATAATAATGCGATTTTAGTAGTGTGGGCTGATAGGTTAATGTCTTGTAAAGCAATGAGCAAATAGGCAGTAACAAGCGGGTAACAGGCAACAAAATAGTGCGAATTTGGGCTTTTGAGTAAAAATACGAAGAGTACAAGGTAGCTTATCAGGATATAAGAAATCACTTTGATGTGTTTACGTTGATAGAGTGCTATCGCAAAACCTATGATCAATGAAACAATGAGTATTCTGTTTATTTTGAGAAGTTTTAAAATATTTTCACCGATCTGATGGACGTTATAAAAACCACTGTCTCCAGATCCATAGGCACCACTATGTGTTGCTGTATTTGCAATAAAATGTACAAACTGAGTTAATTCAAATCTCCAAAAATAGAGTACAACACTACCTAGAACTAACGCGATGGGCAATGTTCTAGTGAGGTGTTTTATAGACCAACAGGCAAGTACAAGTGGAAGGATAAATGGAGCAAATGTAATCTTGGACAAGAGGCCAATAAAAGCACAAAGCAATACCTCAAGTGAAGATATGTCTTTTTTGAGAACAAATGTTTTGACCAAAATAGTCCCCAGTAGACAAGAAGCAATGAGTAAATAAGGCTCAGGTTTATTTGCAAATACATTTAGAACCGTGATAAAACTAAAAAACATACCTAAACTAGAGATTAGAAAGACCTCAATCCGCTTAGAGGCATCAAAACAAGTTTTAAGAAACCGATAAAAGCTTAGAATTACGAAGCCAAATACGCCAAATGAAATAATATTCAAATACGTTTCACTATGCAAAATAACATCTCTTGTGATGGTTGTGTCCACAAACCATGATCGGATAGTGTACGTTATGCCTATGCATATAGCATTTACAAGTTTTGTTACAATAGCAGGTTGGTCATTTATACTTGCCGTATGAAAAGACAGGTAGTCTAGCCCAGCAAATAGGTAGGTGTAGTTCACATCACCATTTTGGTGCATCCAGTGAGGTCCGCTCAGTAGGAACAAGCAAATGCAAGCAATGGTATAAAATCCAGTAAGAAATAGAGGTAGCCTTTTGTGTAAAGTGGTATTGTGTTTTCTTACGGACATATTTTTGACTACCAACCCAGTACCTTAGCAAATATAAGAGGAGCTATAATAGTAGCGTCACTTTCTATAATGTACTTGGGCGTATCTACGGCCAGCTTTCCCCATGTTATTTTCTCATTGGGCACAGCACCAGAGTAGGAGCCATAGCTGGTAGTGCTATCGCTTATCTGACAGAAATAACTCCATAGCGGTGTGCTTCGCTCTAAATCTTGCTCCAGCATAGGTACTACACAGATAGGAAAGTCACCGGCTATGCCTCCACCTATCTGAAAGAATCCTAGGCCTTTGTCTTTGGTGTATGCGGTGTACCAATCTGCTAGGAAAGTCATGTATTCTATTCCGCTCTTTATTGTACTAGGTTTCAAATTGCCTGTAATACAGTTGCTTGCAAAAATATTTCCCAATGTACTGTCTTCCCATCCTGGAACTACCATAGGTAGGTTTTTTTCAGCCGCAGCCAGCACCCAAGAGTCTTTAGGGTCAATTTGATAATGCTCTTCTAAGCATCCGTCTAATAGCATTTGATAGATGTACTCGTGTGGCAGGTAGCGTTGGTCTTTTGCCTCTGCATCTTTCCAAAACCCTTCTATGTTTCCTTGTATTCTTCTGAAAGCCTCTTCCTCTGGAATACATGTGTCTGTAACTCTATTCAGGTTCCTATCCAATAATTGTTGCTCTTGCTCCGGAGTCAGATCCCTATAGTTGGGTATTCGTTCGTAGTGGTCATGTGCTACTAGGTTCATAACGTCCTCTTCCAAATTAGCACCTGTGCAGCTTATGATGTGTATTTTATCTTCACGTATCATCTGAGCCAATATCTTCCCGATTTCTGCCGTGCTCATGGCACCTGCTAAGGTTACCATCATCTTATTGCCTTTGGCAAGCTGATTGGTGTACTCATTTGCTGCGTCTACTAATGTTGCAGCATTAAAATGAAGGAAGTATTTATCAATAAAATTTGAAATAGGTTTGGTCATTGTTTACTCGTGTTTCAGGTCGTTTTTAGATTGATTTAGTACCCTAGAATAGTGAGCATGCTTTCGGATGATTGCTCATCAGACCACAAAGTATAGGTTAGCTCTCCGTTTTGATCTCTATCAATAATTACTTTTTTAGGCTCAGGTATGAGGCAATGTTTTACTCCTCCGCTACCGCTCAAGATCTCTTGATATGCTCCCGTGTTAAAGAATCCAAGGTAAAGTGGCTTTTCACTATCAAATTTTGGTAGATAGATAGCATTTACGTGTTGTTCGCTATTGTAGTAGTCATCACTATCACATGTTAGCCCACCAAGTAATACACGCTCATATTCGTGGTTCCATCGATTAAGTGGCAATAGAATAAAACGTTCGTTGATGGCCCAAGCATCGGGTAATGTAGTCATAAATGAGCTGTCTATCATATTCCAACGTTCTCTGTCATTCTGTTTTTTTTGCCCCAAGACTTTATAGATAGTTCCGCCACTTTCTCCTACCGTATAACTACCAAACTCTGTGAATAGATTAGGCTCGTTAATTCCTGCATCTATGCATTTTGACTGTACTTGTTGTACTATTTCGTCTACCATATAAGCGTAGTCGTAGGTGATACTTAGGTTACGCTTTATAGGGAAACCTCCGCCTATGTTGAGATGCTCAAGATATGGAGTGCTAGCAGCAAGCTCGGTGTATACGTTGAGGCACTTATTGAGTTCATTCCAGTAATAAGAAGTGTCTGCTATCCCAGTATTTATAAAAAAGTGAAGCATAGTAAGCCTTACGTTGGGTAATGGCTTTATCTTTTCTTCATAGAATGGAACAATAAACGTGTAGCCTATGCCTAGTCTACTTGTCCAAAACTCAAACTTTGGTTCTTCCTCGGAAGCAATGCGTATGCCTACATTTATGTTTTTTGTTGTTTCGCTAGCAAATTGATCCATCTCTTCTGTGCTGTCCAAGATGATATGCAGGTTTTCAAAGCCAAGGTCTATCAGTTCTAAAATATTCTTTACATACGCTTTAGTCTTGTATCCATTGCAAATAATAAAGCGTTGCTTATCCAGTTTCCCACTTGAATGCAGCGATTTTATGATGTCTAAGTCAAATGCCGAAGAGGTTTCAATATGTACATCATTTTTTAGAGCCTCTTCTAAGATGTATTTAAAATGAGAGCTTTTAGTACAATAACAATAGTGGTATTTTCCAGCATAATTATGCTTTGAAAAAGCATCTGAAAACCACGCTTTAACCTTCTGTATATTTTCAGATATCTTTGGTAAATAGCTGAATCTGAGTGGAGATCCAAATTTTTGGACGAGATCCATCATTGGAATATCTCTATACCGCAACTCTCCTCTATTGGTTGTATCAAACTCCTCAGTGGGAAATTGAATAGTTTGGTCGATTAGATCCGAATATTTATTTTTCAAGGTATTAAACTGTCTTGCAAAATAAATCATAATAATCCGTTACCTAATTATCAATTAAACGTCTAAAGAGTGACATTCAATTCCCAGGAAACAATTGACTTCGATACCTTATTTACATAGAGACAAATTGACGTACCACAAAGGCTCTGAAGTTGTGCTTTTAGAGACCTACTCTTGATCCCCACTTCGGTAGTGCTTTTTAACTTAAAAAATCGGAGAATAGTCTCTGTAAATATGAAGATAAAATAGGAGATGAATGGCAACCAATCATATTATGCGAATAGGCTACGGATGGTATCTAAGTCAATGAATTTTTCTGTATTTCACAAGCAGTTATTCATGACGAAACATTTTTGATATAAATAGTGTTTACAGTGATGTGGTTTGTAGACTACTTACCACTGATTTAAGTACCTTCGCCATCTTATTACAATTTCAATTATCAACGAGCAAGATTCCATAAAAATAGTAGGTGCCAGAGAGCACAATCTAAAGAATATAGACCTGGAAATACCCCGACATAAATTGGTGGTATTCACTGGTTTGAGTGGTAGTGGTAAGTCGAGTCTAGCATTTGATACCATTTTTGCAGAAGGTCAAAGAAGGTACATGGATACATTCTCGGCATATGCTCGCCAATTTGTTGGTGACATGAAACGACCAGATGTAGACAAGATAGAAGGCTTAAGTCCTGTAATAGCGATAGAACAAAAGACAGTCAGTAAAAATCCGCGAAGTACAGTAGGTACCATCACAGAGGTATACGATTTTCTACGTCTACTATTTGCAAGAGCAGGAGATGCTTACTCGTACCTGAGTGGCAATAAGATGAAAAGCTATACTGAGCAGGAAATTATAGATTCGGTCAACAGTAAGTTTAGTCTCCACAAGATGATGATACTGGCTCCTTTAGTAAAAGGCAGAAAGGGACACTACAGAGAACTTTTTGAGCAGTACCGTAAGCGTGGGTATACCAAAGTTTGGGTAGACTCTGAACTTATCGATATAGAGCCTGGAATGCAGCTAGATCGCTACAAGATACACGATATAGACCTCGTAATAGACCGTATAGCACCAGAGGATGCTGGAAGCTTACGCGTAACCGATTCAGTACGTTCTGCTATTAAGATGGGCAAAGGAGTTGTAAGTATTCTAGATCCTGAAACCAAAGAGCTTACTCATTTCAGTAAGTACCTCATGGACGTGGAGACAGGCCTATCGTATAATGAGCCACAACCAAACTTGTTTTCGTTTAATTCACCATACGGTGCTTGTACGACGTGTGATGGCCTCGGAACATCATCAGACATATTCGTAGAAGACCTCATACCCAATACCAAGCTAAGTATAAACAAAGGTGGACTAGCACCTATAGGTGATATAAAAGAAAACTGGACGTTTACACAGCTAAAAGCAATGAGTAAAACGCTCAAATTTAGCTTGTCTAAACCAATAGAAGACATACCCAAAGATGTGTTGGAAATCATTTTACATGGGAGTGAAGATAAGTTTGAAGTAGAGTATAAAGGCAGTGGTGGTTACAAGCAAACCTACGAAACCAAGTGGAAAGGGCTCGTACCTTCACTAATGGAAGCATACCATGAAAAAAGCTTTGGCACGCTTAGTCGCTGGGCAGATGAGTTCATGACGGTAATTCCGTGCAAGACGTGTCAAGGCGGAAGACTGAATAAAGAAGCTCTTTCGTACAAAGTTGGTGACTTAAGCATAGCAGATCTCAGCAATAAAAGTATTGGCCAGTTGTCGGAATGGCTGCAAGATGCTGCAAGTGAATTGTCTGATCGTCAACTTCTCATCGCTACAGAGATTTTAAAAGAAATACGCGAACGCGTAAAATTCTTGGTAGATGTAGGACTGTCTTACTTGTCACTAAATAACTCTGCCAAAACACTAAGTGGTGGAGAAGCACAACGTATACGACTTGCCACACAAATTGGTTCGCAGTTAGAAGAGGTGCTTTATATCTTGGATGAGCCAAGTATAGGACTGCACCAAAGAGACAACCAGCGATTGATAAACTCACTAAAAGAACTACGTGACATAGGTAACTCTGTAATAGTAGTAGAGCACGATCGCGATATGATAGTCGAGAGTGACTACGTAGTAGATATAGGCCCCAGAGCTGGAAAAAATGGCGGTGAGATAGTTGCTGCGGGCAAGTGGGAAGATATTAAGAACAATGGCACGGTAACGAGTGATTATCTTGGTGGTCAGCGAAAGATAGAGATACCCAAAAAACGCCGCAAAGGATCGGGCAAAAAGCTAACATTAAGTGGCTGCAGCGGCAATAACCTAAAGAATATTACAGTCGACTTTCCGCTCGGGAAGTTTGTAGCAGTTACAGGAGTAAGTGGGAGTGGTAAAAGCTCATTAATCAATGAAACGCTACATCCTATTCTATCTGAGTACATATACAACAGTAAAAAGAAACCACTAGCGTACAAGAAGATAAAAGGCCTCGAGCATCTGGACAAGGTTATTACAATAGACCAATCGCCTATTGGTAGAACACCACGAAGTAATCCGGCAACCTACGTAGGTTTTTTCTCAGATATCAGAAACCTGTATGCAGAAATAGGAGAGAGTAAGATACGCGGCTACAAGCCAGGGCGTTTTAGTTTCAATGTAAAAGGAGGTAGATGTGAAACCTGCAAAGGTGGCGGTAAAAAAGTCATAGAAATGAATTTCTTACCCGATGTATTGATAGAGTGCGAGACCTGCTCTGGAAAACGTTACAATAGAGAGACCTTAGAAATACGCTACAAGAACAAAAGCATCAGTGATGTATTGAACATGACGGTAGAAGAAGCAGTAGAATTCTTCGAAGCTGTACCTAGTATATTTAGAAAGATAAAAGCTCTTAATGATGTAGGGCTGGGTTATATCACCTTAGGACAGAGTAGCACAACAATCTCGGGTGGAGAAGCACAACGGGTAAAACTGGCGAGTGAACTAGGTAAAATAAGCACAGGACAGACTTTTTATATACTTGATGAGCCTACTACTGGACTACACTTTGAGGATATCAATGTGCTGCTTGGGGTACTCCAAAACCTTGTAGAGCTAGGAAATACAGTTCTTGTTATTGAGCATAACCTAGATGTAGTGAAGGTAGCGGACCATATCATAGACATAGGCCCAGAAGGTGGATTTGCCGGTGGAGAGGTTATCATAACGGGTACGCCAGAAGAAGTTGTCAAATCGAAGAAAGGATACACTGCAGAGTTTTTGGCTCTGGAGATGTAAACCTGCTTGTACTTCTTTCTCTGCCTTTACGTCACTCTTTTGCTTTGGCTCATTTTTAGCATCTTATGGATGATGAGTAAGAAAAAAGTGTCTCTCAAGTGGGCATTAAAACAATATGTATGGCCACGTCGCAAGATGTTGAGCATTGGTTTGGTGTTTATCGTTCTCCGTAGTTTGGCAGGACTGGTATTGCCATACGAAACTAAGAATCTGCTTGATGTTGTAGTGCCTAGTGGAAATAAATCTGACCTGTGGACACTGATCTTCTTTGTGGCTGGAGCCATACTTGTGCAAGCTTCTACTTCATTCATCCTCACCAAACTACTCAGCGTAGAAGCCCAACTACTCATAGCTCAGCTACGTACACAGGTGCAAAAAAAACTACTCACACTACCCATCTCATTTTTTGATAACAACAAAAGCGGAGCATTGGTAAGCAGAGTAATGAGTGATGTAGAAGGAGTGAGAAACTTGGTAGGGACGGGACTCGTACAACTCATTGGCGGCACTGTTACAGCTGTAGTTGCTTTTGTATTCCTGATTAAAATAAATGCCATGATGACGTTATTCGTATTCATTCCTGTGGGCCTATTCGGATTCATTGCCCTAAAGGCATTTGGGTACATACGACCAATTTTTAGAGATAGAGGAAAGATAAATGCCGAAGTAACAGGTAGACTTACCGAAACACTTAATGGTGTGCGTGTGATAAAAGGATTTAATGCAGAATCACAAGAGAACAAAACCTTTGAAGAGGGAGTTGGCAGACTGTTTCAAAATGTAAAAAAGAGCCTCACAGCTACGGCCTTAATGACCAGTTCGAGCACATTCTTGCTCGGTATGGCAACCGTAGGTATCATGGGAATGGGTGGTTACTTCATTATGGTGG
>JAOKFZ010000034.1 GCA_028247315.1 Bacteroidia bacterium
TAGAAGACCTGATGGATAATAATGAAGCGGAAGGAACACGCGTAACACTTAAACTACCTGTAGATGCCTGATAAACTAAGTGTAATAATAGCAGATGATGAGCAGACCAGTAGAGATCTGATAGAACGGTATGTGAATAAATACTGTACTAATCTGGAGGTGATCTCTAAAGCTATAGATGCTAAAGATGCCATAGCTCAGATAAAAGAACTAAAACCTGATTTAGTTTTTTTAGACGTAGAGATGCCATTTGGTAATGCGTTTGACGTATTGGAGCAGACCCAAGAGGTAGACTATCAAACGATTTTTATTACAGCCTACAGCGACTATGCCATCAAGGCATTGAACTATAGTGCGGCTTACTACATACTGAAGCCCATTCGTATAGACGAGCTAGTGAGTGCTGTATATAAGGTGCAGGCCATGGCTCAAGAAGACAATTTTAGAGAGCTAAAACGAGTGTTGCAGAGTAACCTGGGCAGCGATAGCATAGAACGTATTGTGTTGCCCAACCAAAGTGGCTTTGAAATCATAGATGCCAATCAGATCATACGCATTGCCGGAAGTGGCAACTATTCAGATATTTACTTGGCAGATGGTAAGAAGAAAACCATCAGTAAGACATTGAAATTCTTTGAGAAGTTGGAGGAAAACAAGAATATCATTCGGGTACATAAGTCACATATTGTAAATGTCGACTACATTGCTGCCTACAAAAAGGGAAGAGGTGGTGTATTGATTATGTCTGATGATAGTGAAGTAGAAGTTTCAGCAAGGCTCAAGACGAAACTGCTGTCGGAGTTAGGACTCTAGTAATGCAAAATTTCATTTTTCGTTTGTGGCGTATTGCTTCAGGGCAAAAAGGTATGGCGGCAAAAGAAAAAAAATAGTGTTTATTCTCGCTACTCGTTAATCATATATCCAAAGCAATACCGGCTTTTTAGCATTGTCCAAATATGGAATAAGCTTCTGTAATACGCTTGGAGATACGGTAGGACATCCTTCACTTTGGCAGATATCATCTTCCCATTCTTTATCGGGAATACACGAGTGGGAGTGAAGCACCACATAGCGACTTAGTGCGTTACTATTGCTGGAATCTAGCCCATGTAGTTTGTAAGAAGTACCAAAAGAACCTTTGTACTGTCCGCCTACCTTGTAGTGACCCAAGGAAGAGCAATTGCTGCCTAACTCATTGCTGAACTGAGCAAACCTGTTTTCTGTGCTTTGGCAATGGCCATGTGCTACCAAACCTTTTAGGAGGGTGTCCTTTGTCTCCAAGTTGAATCCAAAAAAGCGATAATTGCCTGAGTGTGGAGCCAGGTTGATAAGAATAGCAAACTCCATATTGTATCCCAAACTATCGCAGTATTCAGCAGCTTTGTCAAGGTGTCTGTCTGGGGTGTAGTAGGTTACTTGAATAGGGATATGTGTGGTGGGAGAGGGAGTTGTTTTCTTCTGGGGAATTAATACGTATACAAAATAGATGGCCATCACCAACACCGTGATGTATAGCAATACGCGTATTAAAAAGTTGTTATTCAATGAATGTGAAAATTAACAGCCAAGAGTGCCACGCCTAGGCCTATTGCTATAGCAACGAGTTTATATCGTCCGTACGTATGACTTTCATTATTTTCGAACAAAATAGTTGTACTAATGTGCAAGAATACCCCAATGACCAAACCAATAAGACCTGTGAGTACTTCTTCGTATCCTGTAAGTGAAGAGCCTATGAGTATGCCTGAGGGCACCATTACTGCATAGATAGCAATGTACAGGTAGTTGATGTTGGTTTTAGAAAATACACTCTTCAAAACTACGGCTAGTGCAAATGCCGCAGGAAGCTCGTGCAACCCTATGGCAAAAACCATATTGTTCTGTATCTCTTCGCTAAAAGCACCTCCACCCAAACTTAGGCCCTCAATGAATGCATGTAAACTAAGTGCTATAAAAACAGAGTAAGGAAACCCTTTTTTGAGATCGTGTATGTGCAGGTGTCCGTGTTCGATTCCTTTGGTGAAAAAGTCGAGTACTATTTGTAAAAAGAAACCTCCGAGTATATAGTAACCTGCTTTGTGACCAAGAGTTTCGTAAACTTCTGGTATGAGATTTAGTATGGTGATACTGATAAGAAAGGCACCACTGAAAGCTAAAAATAATTTGAGCTGACGTGTCTTCTCAGATTGCACCAATAACCCAATAACTCCACCTATGAAGGGGAAGAAAAACAACATAAAAAGCCACCAAAATTGCATAGATGCGAAACTAGTGAAATGTTAATTGTGAATAGTCAATTATCGACGGTTTGTTTGAGCACTTTAATTCAAGGACGTATCGGTCATTGCCATGGTTATATCTTAATCCCAAATAGGAGCATCTGGCAGTAAACTGCGAAGCGATTTCACTATTCCTATTTGCATGCTCCAGTATGGCTACACTACTTGCAGGCTGTCTATGGTGTATTCATTTTCTATAGTGATACAATCCAGCTTTGGGATAAAATAACTAGGGCTTTTGCTAAGGTCGTGTGTAGCTTAACATTGGTGTGATATTGTACGGTTTGGCTTATTTATCTATATATCCGAAAGGCTATCAAATTTGGCCTTCATGGTTGGGTTTCCGTGGGTCAATTTTTTAATAGTTAGGTCGTCTGCCTTATTGTTTGCTAATCGTAAGTTATTTTCTGAAGACAATAGTGCATCTTTTGTTTTTTGCAGTTGAGCGATGGTTTTATCTATTCCCTCTATAGCCGTTTTAAATTTGCGACTAGCTAAGTCATAGTTTCTGGCAAATCCCTCTTTAAATGCGTCTATTTTATCTTCAAAATTAGTGATATCTACGTGTTGGTTTTTAATCATACTCAGCTCTGCCTTATATTTCATAGAATTTAAAGCTGCATTTCTAAGTAGCGTTATTATAGGGATAAAAAACTGAGGCCGTACTACATACATTTTGTCGTACCTGTAAGATACATCTACTATTCCTACGTTATAAAGTTCGCTTTCTGCCTCTATCAGAGAAACTAAAACAGCGTACTCGCATTTTTTTTCGTTACGGTCCTTGTCGAGTTCTTTAAAGAAATCTTCATTCCTCTTTTTTGTTGCCGTTTCATCGCCTTCGTTTTTCATTTCAAACATTATTGAAATGATTTCATTGCCATGTTCATCATTTTCTCTGTAGATGAAATCTCCTTTGCTTCCTGTCCTAGAATCATTGTCTTTTTCAAAATAGGCATTTTGAAAACCAGTAGATCTAAGTTTATTGAATTCAGCTTCGCAATGTTGCTCTAGCGTTTCTCCAATCATTTTGGTAGATAACTTAAGCTTCATGTCTTTACGTAGAACGATCTCTTCGTCTTTGAGCTTGATGATATCATCTCGAGTTTTTAACTCTGCTGTAAACTTTTCGATTAAGGATTTTTCGAGAAGCTGTTTTTCAGTTTCTTTATTTTGTAAAGTGTTGGCAAGGCTGTCTCGTTCCTTTTCTAATTCTCTAATAGCTTCACTAACAGAGAGTTTATTGTTCATTTCAGCACTTCCAATCTTGGCTTTCATGTCAGCTATCTCGGCCTCCTTTTTAGCTAACTCTTGAGTAAATTCACGCTCTTTTTGAGCCTTTTGCTCAAGAGTTTCTTTATCTCTAGTAGTAAGATGCAGTTGCATCTTATGTCTAAGATCTGCTTCAGCAAGTTTTATGGCAGATTGTTTTTCGTTTTCTGCTAGTTTCAAGCGATCATTCAACTCCTGGTCAAATTCTCTGTCTCGTACTTGTTTTAAGATGTCTGCAAATCCAGATTCATCCACTTTGAAAACTTCGTTACAATTAGGGCACTTTATCTTATCCATCATCTACGTTTCAAATTTAAGAATAAGTAGGCTGATTTATCATTTGCTCAGTTATTTAATTGTAAACGGATGATTTAGGCATTGAAAAAGTGTGACAGATATATTAACTATCGTCTCTGCCAAATGATGTATCTTGGCCAGCGTTATGAATAAATGTGGTATTTACGTATTTCTCTTATTGCTATCTATCTTGGGTGTTTCTTGTACAGAGAAAGCATCTCTTGTTGACGATGGTGCTCTCATTGGTCCTGGTATACATAGTGATTTTGATACAGACTTGTTTCGATCTGTGATTAGCAATGAACCAAAGAACAAGAATGTAGTTATATCAACTGTTTCTGTTAGTTCTGTTTTAAGAATGATTTTAGCAGGAGCAGAGGGTAATTCTGCCAATGAAATAGTTCGAGCCTATGGAGGAGATAGTCTGTCTGCCATTGAACTGCTAGCAGATGCAAAGAATTTCAATAATTGGCTTGCGACCAGAAGTGGAAACTCTATCGTAGAACTGAGCAATGCTGTGTTCTATGACAGGAACACATTCAATCCGTTGCCCACCTATATAGAGAGCCTGTCAGGTAATTTTAATGCTGAAGAAATAGAAGCAGATTTTTCTAATCAGACGGAAGCTCTCAGCATGATAAATGGATGGGTCAATACAAAAACAAAGACTAGAATTCCTAGGATACTAAACTCTATAGATCCGGATGAAGTAATGTTCTTGGTAAACGCCTTGTACCTCAAAGCAGATTGGTTAGATGGTTTCGATGATCGGAGAACTGCCGATCGAGACTTTACATTGGCAGATGGGTCCGTTATTCAAGTGCCAACAATGGCTGCAGATAAGTCGATAATTAATTACTCTGACGAAGATTTAACCGCCATAGAACTCCCGTACAAGGATGAGGAGATAAGCATGTATCTGATAAAGCCGCTTAATGGAGATGTTGAAGGTTTAGTCTCAAACTTTAGTGCACGTAAGTTTGATGCAATAAAAGATAATTTTAAGAAAGGGAGGCTCCTATTGAGTATGCCCAGTTTTGAAGTAGAGTATAAAAATGAGCAGATGGTAGACCGCTTAAAAGGACTCGGGATATTTGATATTTTTGGGAATACGGCAAATCTTACCAAGATGGCTGAGCAAAAGAATTTGAAAGTCTCTAGAGTAATACACAAAACATACCTTACTGTAGATGAGCGAGGCACAGAAGGGGCAGCCGTTACTTTAGGTGGAGTGTCTGTTACGTCTGTGCCTCCGCAAATGGATTTTAATTCGCCATTTATGTTTATTATAGCAAATAAAACTACTAATGATTTCTTGTTTATGGGCAGGATTTCAAATCCGAAAGAGTAATGCACACTTGATGTTTGTGTGAGTGGCTCTTCGTTGATTAAAAGAACAAGTACAGACCACTTTCCGCTTTTTCTCCATACAGAGCTATGGCTTGTTCACCCTCAAAGTAGTAGTAATCTTTGTTGGCTAGATGACAACTGGATTTTTCACCTTTACGTGCTTTTCCAAATTCTTGATAGTCAACTGCTATACCGTTTTGCAATACGATTGGATTTGCAACTGAGTCTGTATAGTGGCTTATCTCTCCTTTTATCATTAGTTTAGGCTGAGCAATAATAGCGTGCGGTTCTGCCAGTTCTTCTTTGGTTAGGATGTATGCTTGGGTTATAAAGTATTGATCATATATGTTCAATTCCTCCACGGCTGTATTTGCTTTTTTCGGAGCACTTCGTTTTATTTCTTGGAATGAGGTACGTATCACATTCTTTGTTTTAGTAGCGTCTTGTGGTATGTTCAAAGTGAATAGACCCATTGAGTCTGTGAACGTAGTATACACCTTGTACAACGTTATAAATTCTACCTTAGCATTGTATATCGGTTTGCTAGATGGGGATAGTATGGTGCCTTCAATTGCACTGTTTTGGGCTATATCGTTTACAGTGTCTATTTCTTCTACACATATATCTCCAACTATCAGCTCTTTATCATCTATTTTGGATGCATGTATTGTGGTCTTTGGTTTATCGTTTTGTGCATTGTATGATTGTGCACTAAAAGCAGAAGCAACAAAAAAGAGATTGGCAGCTATTTTGGAGTAGGGTATTCTACTCTGTTTGGGTTCTGGGAAATGAATAAACGGTGTGCTTAGTTGTGTGCTAGTTACTCTGCCGCAAAGTTCACCCTTGCTAGAACTCAATACAGCTATGGCTTCTTGGTCTGAGAGAATGCTGAAGTCTATTACAGACTTTGCACAGTTGTTACAAAATCTTCCTTTTTCATCTGGAGTCATTTCATTCCAGTTTTCGTTGCACGGTTTTTCTATTTTGATTTTCATACTTGGTTAGTGTCTCCTAACCCACTAAAGGTAAACGGTAAAGCTAAAAAATAATTGCGTGATATATCAAGCCAACAAAGAAATGCAGACAAAAGAATAAATAACTAATTTCGCCGTCTATGCGTATCATACCAATTCTACTTTCTTTTATTTTCACCCTGTTATTTAGTTTTTCAGTCGCTCAAAATATACCGACTTGGGATAGTCTAACCCTTCCAGCTGCAAAATTCAGAAGCATCGGTCCTTCATTTATGACGGGACGTATCTCAGATGTAGTCATAGATCCTGCCAACGAAAGCCATTGGTATGTAGGAGTAGCCAGCGGAGGTATTTGGGAAACCAAAAATGCTGGAGTAACCTTCCAACCCATTTTTGATAAGCAAAAAGTATACAGCATAGGATGTATCACCTTAGACGCTACATCTAGGAACCTGTGGATAGGTTCTGGTGAAAATGTAGGAGGTAGACACATTAGTTTTGGAGACGGGATATACCTCAGTAAAGATGGAGGGAAGACTTGGAAGAATATGGGCCTCAAAGAGTCCAATCACATTAGCAAGATAATCGTACACCCGACTAATTCAGATATAGTATGGGTAGCTGCACAAGGTCCGCTATGGAACAAAGGCGGTGAGCGTGGTGTCTATATGACCACAAATGGCGGTGCCAAGTGGAAGCGAGTGTTAGGTGACAATGAATGGACTGGTGCTACAGAGTTGCTCATAGATCCTCGCAATGCTGAGGTGCTGTATGCAGCAACCTGGCAAAGACACAGAACTGTGGCTGCTTACTTAGGTGGTGGTCCCAAGAGTGGTATACATAAAAGTGTAGATGGTGGTAAGACATGGCAGAAACTAAAGACGGGTTTGCCTGCGGGCAATATGGGTAAAATTGGTTTGGCCATTTCACCACAAAATCCAGATGTAATTTATGCAGCCATAGAGACTGAATTGAAAAAAGGTGGATTTTACAGAAGTGCAGATAGGGGAATGAGCTGGACCAAGAAAAGTGATATGATAAGTGGAGGTACAGGTCCACATTATTATCAAGAACTATGGGCAAGCCCACATCAGTTTGATCGAGTCTACTTTGCCAATAACTACATGAAATTGACAGACGATGGAGGTGCTACTTTCCAAAATCTAGGCAAGGCCTACAAACACGTTGACAATCATGCTATGGCATTCAAGGCAAGTGATCCAGATTACCTTATGGTAGGTACAGATGGAGGTTTGTACGAGAGTTTTGATCTAGCAAGTACTTGGAGACATATGGGGAATATGCCTATATCGCAGTTTTATAAACTGGCGGTAGATGATGCAAAGCCATTTTATAATATATATGGCGGCACACAAGACAACAACACCCAAGGTGGTAAAAGTAGAACGGTAAATAAAGCTGGAATCAGTACGGCAGATTGGAAGGTAATACTGGGCGGTGACGGTCATCAGCCTGCTACAGAGCCGGGTAATCCAAATATTGTCTATGGACAAAGCCAGCAAGGCTGGTATAGCCGAGTAGATATGGCCACAGGAGAGCGTATTGGTATTCGTCCGCAGCCTGCCAATGGTGAGCCTTTTGAACGCTACAACTGGGATGCACCTATTTTGGTGAGTAGTCATAATCCAGCTCGTGTGTATGTGGCTTCTCAACGACTTTGGCGTAGCGATAGTAGGGGAGATGCGTGGACAGCACTATCCGAAGACCTTACCAGAAATGAAGAGCGTTTTGACCTCCCTATAATGGGCCGCAAGCAGAGTTATGAAAATGCGTGGGATGTGTATGCTATGAGTACGTACAACACCATCACCAGTATAGCCGAAAGTCCTGTTAACGAAAACGTACTGTATACCGGCACAGACGATGGCTATATACAACGCACCAAAGACGGCGGAAAGACATGGAATAAGACGGATGTGAAAAGTCTTCCGGGAGTGCCAGAGCGTGCGTATATCAATGATATCAAGGCAGACCTATTTGATGAGAATACGGTGTATGTAGCCCTTGATGCTCACAAACAAGGAGACTACACGCCGTACCTGTTTGTAAGTAAAAATGGCGGTAAAACGTGGAATAGTATCACCAATGGGATAGCAGAGCAAAACTATGTATGGCGAATAGTGCAAGATCATGTGAACCCGTCATTGCTTTTCATCGGTACCGAATTTGGAATTTATTTTACGGTAAACGGTGGCGATAGTTGGAAACAATTGAAAGGTGGGTTGCCCACGATAAGTTTCCGTGATTTGGCGATACAGCGTGAGCACAACGATCTAGTCGCAGCTAGTTTTGGACGTAGTTTTTATATTTTAGATAATTACACCTTCCTCAGAAATCTAGATGCAGCCGTGTTAGAGAAAGAAGCAGCGTTGTTCCAACCCAGAGAGACGTATCTATACAGACCTCAAAGAGATGGAAGAGAAAAAGGGGGTTCTCAAGGAGGACAGCACTTTTATGGTGCCAATCCAACGTACGGTGTTCTGTTTGATTATTATATAAAAGAGAAGCCAAAGACAGCGTCTCAAGTACGCAAGAAGGAAGAGAAAGAGCTCAACAAGAAAGAGAAGGATGTGGATTTTCCGGGTTGGGATGTGTTGGCAGCAGAAAAGAATGAAACATCGCCACACTACTGGCTACAAATAAGCGATAGTAAAGGCAATGTGATACGCAAAATAAAACTAGCCAATAGCAAAGGAGTACACCGCACAGCATGGAATATGAAAGCATCCAGCGAATGGCCGATTGGATCAAACTCGAAAGCAGATGGAGACAAAGACGCTGGCTGGTATGTAGCGGCAGGTACTTATTCTGCTAGAATGTATCAACTGTTTCGTGGAGAAGCTATGCCGATGGATGATGCGGTAGAGGTGGTACTCAAACAGTTGCACAAAAGTACTTTGCCTGCGAAGTCTCAGGCGGAGAAAGATGAATTCTTGACGGCATATATGGCTGCTCAACTACAGCGTAGATTGCTCAGTAGAAAATTCAGAAATTGCAAAAAAGAAACAGCATCATTGCTAGTAGCTGCTAAACGGATGAATGCTCCATTTTTTGACGCACTAAAGCAATTGGTAGCGATACAAAATGAATTGCGTGTACTCGATACAGAATGGTCGGGAAATAGTGCTAAAAACGCTGTGGGAGAAAAAGTATCTCCAACCCTAAATGATAGATTAAGTGCTGCCGGAGCAACGCTGTGGGGTAGCAATTACGGACCTACTGCTACCGCTATAGATGGTCTGGCCATTGCCACAACGCTCATGGAAGACTACAAAGAGCGAATTAGTACCGTAGATGCTACACTGGCAAAAATCTACGCTGCTTTACGTAAGGCTGGATCACCGGTTATTTTGGAGATGGAGGATTAAGAGCTATAGCTTTCCTTCCCATTCGTTATAAAACTGCTCTAGAAAACCCTGCATATAGGTGTGGCGTTGTTTAGCCATGGATTTGCCTGTGGCTGTATTCATTAAGTCTTGGAGTAGGAGTAGTTTTTCATAGAAGTGGTTTATGCTCGGAGCAGTACTCATTTTATATTCCTCTTTGGTCATCGTTAGGTTGGGTGGAATGGTAGGGTTATAGATTTCGCGGTTTTTGAATCCACCGTAGTTGAATGTGCGGGCTATGCCAATAGCACCGAGAGCATCCAGTCGGTCTGCGTCTTGTACTACATCTAGTTCTAGCGATGTGAATTTTTGAGCTTCTTTGCCTCCTTTGAAAGAGATATTTTCGATAATACGTATAACGTGTTCTGTGACCTCATTGCTTACTGCTAGCGTTTCTAAGAACGCACGGGCTTTTTGTGGTCCCATGGTTTCATCTCCGCCGTTGAACTTAGAATCGGCTATATCGTGAAGTAGAGCCCCTAGTTCCACTACGAGCATATCTACTTGCTCTGTGGCTGCTATGTACTTAGCGGTCTTCCATACACGCTTTATGTGCCACCAGTCGTGTCCGCCTTCGGCATTGGCGAGGGTTTGTTTTACGTAGGTTATGGTATTTTGGATGATGGACATGTTTGGCTTAGATATCAGCAAATATGAACAAAGGTTTTATGGTAGTATATACAACTACTTGCTGTGTAATTATAGTTATAATTTTTCGGGCAGTATATTTTCTTCGTATTTGTTATGTACCAAAATTATAGCCAATCCAAAAAGAACAGCCAATACAATTAAAACAGTGCTTATCAACCCACTAACGCCAAAGGATAGACGGATCAAAATCGTGGAAACGACAAACCCAGAGTTCCGTATCAGTTTGTGAAACTTGTCAGTATAGAAGAAGGAAATCAAGAGCAGAACGACATCCACTAAGATTAAAACAGTGAAAAATTCATCAAAGAATAAATCATTTATAGCCTCAAATCCAGCAAAATCATTTGAAGCCAGAGATATACTCGATATCCAATTGAACAAAGTAAATATTCCCATTGCAAAAAATAGAGGAACCAGTACAACGGCAATTATTTTCTTGCGAAGAATGAATCGTTCAATTTTTGGTTTGTCGCTATTTTTTGTCTCTGATTTACGCATCCCTTGTTTTTGAAACTGGTAAATCAAATAGAAGAGTATGATGGATGCCAAGATATCGTAAGTAAACTGTAAGTCTCCTTTGATATCAAACCAATCTGATGACAGTTCGATTACTGACAAATCTTTGAATAATTTTCGTATGATAACGAGTGTTATTATTTCATACTGTTTCGTGATGTAGGTGGTAAAAGACTTGGGTAAGTAGTAGATTAAAAGGTACACCTCATAGATAAGAATAAATGAGAACGGGGTGTAAATGGCAGATATCGGATTTACAAATAATTCTGATTCTGATAGCAGCGTAATGAAGCCGAATTTTGACAGGTAAATCAACAATAGGTGAATAAAAAATCCTGCAATCGCAACATAGAGAATTACTTTTTCAATCTTGTTTTTTGCGTTTTCAGACAGACAGATTTGGTATAGTTTACTCAATAAATTCATATTCTGATCTTTTGACATATTTGACCTAACATAAGGATACATCGTATACCCTTCTACGAATCTAACAAATCAAGAGGACTTTGGTTAGATTCATTGTATTTGGCGGCTATAGGTGTATCACATTAAGTTTTGTGTTTTCCTTTTCTTGATATGCTAAATTGTGTTGTTGGTTCGTGTTTTTTTTCGGTAAAAACGGTCCATACACATGATGTGTGGTAGACTTATACACGATAGAAATACAAGAAAAAAGACGGTGTTGAATTCCACGGTGTTGGTCGACTTTAGGAACAAGAGTAAAAACATCAGTACCGCTCCTATATTGAAGGGCAATGACAGGATAAACATTTTGGTATGGCTCATGTTCAACGTTTCTTTTAGGTTGTTCCAGCCCAGGAGACTGTGATGAAAAATAAAATACAGGCCAAACGCCAGTATCAGACTGATGTGTTGTGCAACAAATAAGTAGAGGACGATCAGCAATAAATTCCAACGTCTCTTTCTTATAGCATATCCAGCCGGCAGGAGTAATGAGAAGGGGAGGTAGGCCATGAAATCGGGATTTACTGGAAGGGAGCTAATATCCAAAATAGACAAAACAAAATTCAATTCTAACGGATGACTCAATAGCATAAAAGCCAATAAAAAAGCTCCCCATATAAAACCAATTATTGGGCTTTTGATGTTCCAATTCTCTATATCTGTCTGTCCAAAATGCCAAGCAGAATAGGCTAAAAATAACAATAGCCAGGTGACCGGGAGAAAATACCATGTAAGAAATACACCAAACATAATCGAAAGATACGTGAGGATAAATTTAATCGAAATCGTTTTTTTGCCTTTAATACCTAATGCCAAATGATCTAAAGCACCATGGGGTATTCCTACTAAAAACAAGCCGCATACAAATAGCCCCAGTTCGAAATCAGTCAAAAAAACCTGACTTTCGGCATAGTTGTTTGGTGCAATCAGTGCGTAAGCGATGAGCAGCAGTAGAATCCATTTATCAGCCAAT
>JAOKFZ010000035.1 GCA_028247315.1 Bacteroidia bacterium
AACGTTTACCATCAATCAAAACATTTCAAAATCACCCTATCCACTTTCTTATTATTTTTTAAAATGATTTTATAAAGATATAATAGTAGTAGTATAAGTGTCTGTGGATTCGGTGGTAAGTATATTATGAATTACGGTTAATAACACAGAATTAACATCGTAATTATATATACAGTGTTAGTAATGAATATATTAACATATTAGTGTATTAATGTTAGCTTAATGTATACCATCCTTTTGTGGATAAAGTGTTTGTGTACATAGGTCTGTTTTTATGTGCACTAAGACTGTGTGAAAATAACGATTTGGTGTATATTATTTTATAAGGTAACTATTTATGATTTATACGTGACTTATAACATAGGGTGTTGTTAAGTATGTTAATAAGCTCATTTTATATTGACTGTCAATTCTTTATCCCAGTTTTGACGCAGTTCAAAAGTAGTAGTTAGAGTGATGGTTTCGGGACGTTTTAAGGTAAATATATTCCCTGTGTCCCATATACCATTCTTATTACTATCAGAGTAGATAATCACTTTGTAATCACCCTGTTTTAAATCACTGAAGGATAATTTTTTAGATCCAATAAATTGTGAATATTTGATAATTTTACTACCTTGAAGTATATGTAATATGTATGATACTCCACTTTTTGCGTTGATTGTGAGATTAAGGTGAGTTTGGTTAGACTCTATAAATCGTTGGATTAGTGTGTCTGTAGTATTGGTTTTCTTATAAATATCTGTAATCGCATTATTTTCTAGTAAAACGATAGCTTTAGTATAGGTCATTGCTTTATTAATAAAGAATGAAAATGTGTCGATTAATGATATCGTAATAGGAGTATTTATAGAGTCTATTAGAAGTGTTATTTTGCTGGTATCTATAGTTTTGATAGGGGTTTTAGATGTAAGTACTATTCGGTTATTTGATGTGGATAGAGCCGGTGTAAGACTATATTTATAATTAGAAATGAGTTGTATATTTTTAAAGTTAAAAGTATCTGAATTAACAATGATAGAAATAGGTAAGGTATCTTTTGTTTGGGTGTATATAGCGGTGATGGTGTCTTTTGTACGGGATAGTCTATAAGATATTGTTTGATTATTAAATGAAAGAAGAACCGTGTCTGTTGTTAGTGGCTTATTGGATGTAAATGTGTGGACACCAGGTAGTGTTTGTTTAAGATGATTTAGTTTATAAGTAGCGACATTCTCATTCAAAAATATGTATAGAGAGTCTTTGTTAGTAGAGTCGGTGTGTCTCAGTAATGGTAAAGATATTAGTTCATTGCTCTCAAAAAATAAATTCTTATTTTCATCTTTAAGAGCTAAGGCGGTAAATGGTCTATTTGGCAAGTTGTTAAACTTGAATTTACCTTCTTTATCGGTTCGTGTTAGGTAGGCAGGTTTAACACGCAGTACAGTAGTATCAGCGAAGCTGTCATATAAATGTACGTTACATGCAGTACAAGGTTCTTTGGTTAGATAATTTATGACACTACCACTATAGGTAGCAGAGTCTATATAGTCCCCGGTAGAGAATATAAAATTGTAATTAGTAAGTGGATTGTTCTCGTTGATATCTGTTATCGCACCATTAAATTGAAAAGTGTATGTGGTGTTAGGTATGAGATCATCGTTTAGTTCAATAGTGAGGCTCTTTTTTTTTACGGTTACTGTTGGAGGTTTGCTTTGATATGGAGATATAAGTAGTTTATCGACTGCTTGTTTCTGTTGTATATACTCATTAAATTCAAAGAGGAATATAGACGTTGTTACGTTTGTAGCTGCACTATCTATGGAAGTATGTATTACTTTTGGTGGCAGTTTATCTTTATCACCACCAGACAAAGGCTGTATCGAAGCACAACCCAATAGAAATAAAGAAAGAATAAGAAAGCACCTCATTTATCGGCCGAAATGTACTAATAATACAGATACGTCTGCAGGACTTACACCGCTTATTCTAGATGCTTGTCCAATATTTTCGGGTTTTATCTGATTTAATTTATCGCGAGCCTCTAAAGAAAGAGATGTGATGGTTTCATAATCAAATGTTTGATCAATTTTAAGGTTCTCAAGTCGGATGAGTTTTTCTACGTTTTCCTGTTCAGTTTGTATGTAACCCTTATATTTTAGTTGAATCTCAGCCTGCTCTAGTTCATCATCATTAAAGTCTGATAGTAATTGTTTTATGGCATCTATCTCTAGCAATTGTTTATAGTTTATTTGTGGCCTAGAAAGCACTTTATCGATAAGATAATTTTGGGGTATTTTGGCAGTACCATATTTGGTTAAAATCGGGTTTGCGTCGGCTGGTGTCACTGTTTTCTTACTGATAATTTTATTGATAGATGAAATGTTGTTTGCTTTGTTTTGGAGGGTGTCAAACTCTTCTGTACTTATTGTTCCGAGTTTAGCAGCTAAAGGCATTAGCCTCAAGTCGGCATTATCTTGCCTCAAAAGTATGCGGTATTCAGCTCTACTGGTAAACATCCTATACGGCTCTTTTGTGCCTTTATTTACTAAATCATCTATAAGCACACCAATGTATGCGTCACTACGCCTTAGAACAAAGGGTTCTTTGTTCGTTACATTATTGTGTGCGTTTATACCAGCCATTAGCCCTTGGCACGCAGCTTCTTCATATCCGGTAGTTCCATTTATTTGTCCAGCAAAAAAAAGGTTACCCACCCCTTTAGTTTCGAGGTTTAACTTGAGCTGTGTAGGAAAGAAAAAGTCGTATTCTATAGCGTATCCTGGCCTAAATATTTTGGCACTTTCGAATCCTTTTATTTGTCTTAAAGCTTTGTATTGTATCTCTTGTGGTAGCGATGTACTAAAACCATTGATATAGGTTTCATAGGTGTTCCAGCCTTCTGGTTCTACAAATATTTGGTGGCGTGTACGCTCGGCAAATCGGTTTACTTTATCTTCCACCGAGGGGCAGTAACGCGGCCCAACACCCTGTATAGCACCGTTGAACAGAGGGCTGTCGGCAAATGCACTTCGCAACGTGTCGTGTACTTGTTCGTTGGTATAGGTTATATGGCAAGAGTGTTGTTTCTGTATGGAGGTTGGTTTACGGAATGAGAAGCACTGCGGGTTCTCGTCACCAGCTTGTTCTTCCATTTTAGAGTAGTCTATGGTACGACCATCTACTCGTGGTGGTGTTCCTGTTTTCATACGTCCAGCTTCAAATCCCAGAGATACGAGTTGCTCTGTAATACCATAGGAAGCTTTGTCTCCCATTCTACCGCCAGTTATCTGTTTTCTGCCGATATGTATGATACCATTCATAAAAGTTCCACTGGTAAGCACCACAGATTTAGACATGTATTTATTCCCAGAGGTAGTTTCCACACCCTTTATCGCATTATTCTCTATAATCATATGATTTACAGAGTCTTGTATAAAATCTACGTTAAAGTTTTGCTCTAATACCTCTCTCCACTTCAAAGAGAACATGGTACGGTCGTTTTGTGATCTGGGGCTCCACATTGCAGGACCTTTGGATGTGTTCAGCATTCTAAATTGCATCATACTGTAATCGGATACGATTGCAGATAGCCCACCAAGAGCATCTATTTCTCGTACGATTTGTCCCTTTGCTACACCACCCATCGCAGGATTGCAAGACATCTTCGCTATAGTCTCCATGTTCATGGTTACCAACAGCACTTTCGAACCAAGTTTAGCAGCAATGTTTGCGGCTTCGCATCCCGCGTGTCCTGCCCCTACTACAATTAAATCGTATTCCATATTATTTGTTTCACGTGGAACAGTACTTATCTAGCAACAGGTTTTCTTGTTCTCTCATTGTTTTTTTTTGTTGTGGCGTTTTATCGTCAAACCCGGCAAGGTGCAGTATTCCGTGAAAACACACTCTGTAAAGTTCATTGACCGATGTTTTGCCTTCGGTTATGGCATTTTCGTTTACGCGGTCCCAGCTAACGAGAATCTCATTATTGTCTATATCTTCATCATCTTCGTAGTCGTATGTAATGATGTCGGTGTAGTAGTCGTGGTTTAACGACGACTTATTGACTTCTAATAGTTCCTCATCGCTGATTATATAATAGATAACACCTTTCTTGAGATTTAGTTGGAGACGTGCGTTGTGCAATATAGCTACGTCAAGTATACGCAGCACTTCAGGGTATTCTGTTTCTATGCTAATACTATCTAATGACATTAATAATTCCTTTGGTTGTTTTTTTTTGACCTAGAAGTCCGACTATACTAGCTACATATACATAAGATCCTGGCAAAACCAATTGCCCCTTGTAGTCAGCGTACCAAGGTACATCTGTGCGGTTATCTGTAATTTTTTCACCCCATCTATTAAATATGGTATAGTGAGATTTGGCGTGGTCTATACCTTGACCTAAAACAATAAAGCGATTATTATCTGACCGTGTATTTATGGCTGTAGCAATGCTAAAAGTAAGCGGTGTCGTCTGGCAGACAATGTTGGAGTATGATGTTGATGCGGAGTTGAACCGGTTTACTACCTCAGAAGCGGCGATTTGATAGCAACCGGAGCTGTCTGTAAAATCAATGCCCTGTATTGGGTCGAGTTGTGTAAAAAGTGTGTTCCACGTGGAACCGTTGTGCTTTTGTAGTGCGTAATGCATAACACCCATATCCCAGTTAATATATTCATTGTGAACGATTTGAGGTTCAATAGTGAGGTGTATTGTATTGTTAATGTCCGAAGACCTAAGGCTGTCGCCACACTGGTCTAATGCGATTACTTTATAAAAATAAGACCGTGTTTTAGCGTCCTTTGGTAAGTCGTCATAGATGTAGTCTAATTGGTTGGAAACGATACTTTGATCTTTGATAGGCAACAAGTTAGATAATTCCGTGCCAGACAAAATAGAAAAACTAGAAACATCTTGAATGTTATCTGTTTGCCATGCGATGGAAGGTGTGGCCGTTACATTACTTACTTCATCGTACACTGTTGCGAGTGTAAGATATACATAGTCAGGCACCACAAAAGCTCTCGTTTCGATCTGCGTAGTATTAGAACTCGATGAAACTTTGCCGTTTCTGGTGTACGATCTAATATAGAAACGCAGGGTATCTCCCAATGTGAACTTATTAAACACCAATGTCTTGGAAATTCCCGAGAAGGTTGTGTCTTTGTAAAAAGTTATACCCTTGTCTTTTGAAACAAAAAGAGACTGACTGTCAATTGACGACCACCCGGAGTATAAATCCCAGTTTAATGATATTTCTTGCAGGCACGTGTCTATGGAAGATCTTAGGAAGGCAGCTCTGTGTGGAATAGACAGTAGCGAAAACAAATTGCAACTATCAGTAGAACTTATGCGTACACGGTATCTACCCTGTCGTGCGTCTGTTACAATATAATGGGTATCTATTGTCATTCCAATTGAGTCCCCGTTGCCCGTGGTTCCGTCATAGACGACGTAGTTTTTAGTGTCTGTACTTGGGTTTTTAGGCCATCCAGCAATTATTTTTTGGGTAGACAACTCATAGCTGAGTGAATCTAGTTGTATGGTGTTTGGGAGGGTGAGATCTATAGAAACAGTATCGCTGACACCTGTGGCTCCGTCGCATCTAAAGTCTACAGTTATGTAGTACTCCCAGGTGGTGTTTAGGTCACTGAGTTTGTGGGGGTATTCAGTAACTGCAATGTTGGGTATATCATCAAGTTTTAGGAAGGCTGCTCCTTCTCTACTGCCATAAATACTGTATTGGGAGAATGAACCACACACATCTGTTGGAGCTTTCCATTTCACTGTAACTACAGAATCTGTAAAGTTCATACACGCCCTCAACACTTGTGGTGTTGAGTTTATTCCAACAGACAGTAATGTGAAGAGTAGAAACGGTATGAAAAATATATGTCTCAAGCAGTTAGTGCTTATAAGTTATAACGGTATTATTTTGCAAAAATTACGATAAAAGATTACGTATGAAAGAACCAAGACGCACGATTGAAGAAGAAAGTTCTGTAAGTAGTGAGCCCATAAGGCTTAATAAGTACATAAGCAATGCTGGAATCTGTAGCCGAAGATCAGCAGATAAACTCATAGAAGACGGAAAGGTGCGTGTAAATGGCAAAATCGTTACTAATTTAGGTACAAAGGTAATGCTTGAGGACAAAGTAAAGGTTGACAACGAGTTAATCTCTACGGGAGAAAAGCTATATGTGCTCGTAAACAAGCCAAGAAACTGTATCTCTACCAGAAACGATGAAAAGGGAAGGAGATCAATTATGGACCTGTTGCCAGAGAAGTTTCAGCACTTGTACCCCGTAGGTAGATTAGATAGAAATACAACGGGAATCATTTTAATGACAAATGACGGTACTCTAACTCAAAACCTCTTACACCCCACCAAGAAAATAAACAAGGTATACAAAGCGAAGGTGGCCAATCAGTTGAGCCAGCTGGAACTCAACCAAATGGTAGACGGCATTGAATTGGAAGATGGTCTCACAAAATTTGACAAAATTGTGGAATTGAACGAAGACGAGTCTTTTCGCTATGGCATAGAGATACATTCTGGTAAGAACAGAGTGATTCGTAGAATGTTTGAATCTGTTAACAGTGAGGTGATTAAGCTGGATAGAGTTATGTTTCATACGTTCACCAAAAAGGGGATTCCGATAGCTACTTGGAGGGAAGTTACCAAGAAGGAACTCAAAAACCTTGACGTCTATTTACGAACAAAAAAGTAAATTTGAAGAATATGAAGAAGTTAATAGCAATACTCGCAGTAATAGCTGTATGGTCAGCGTGCAAAGAATCTATCCCTCCAATCTTTTTTGGTGAGGACGAAACGGTAACACTAAGGGACACGGCTTATATTTTGGCATCAGCTGAGATACCGGAGGCTCAATTTAGAGGTGTGCTCGTAGAAGATATAACTGGCGTAAAGTGTGTTAACTGTCCCGATGCAGCGGCAGCGGCAGCAGAAATAAATGCGAGTGCTACAACAAATGAAGTCGTAATTTTAGGCTTATACCCTACTGGTTTTCGTGCGTTAACCTTCCCTTTTCCAGACTACATAGACCCAAGAACAGAGGTAGCTCAAAACATAGGAGCAAATATCTATCAGTTTTCAAGTTTGCCAGCGGGCGGTGTAAACAGAAAAATATTTGAAGGTGAAAGTAAAAGGGATATTTCATTTAATACTTGGGTGAACCGAAGCAACTCATTTGCTGGAGAAAAATCAGATGTCAATATTGACATTACTGTTGATCAAGTAAACGATTCTACGTTTAATATCAACGGTGATTTTGTGTTTACAGCGGCTACAGATTCAGATCCGTTTGTTACCTTAATACTACTAGAAGACAATATTAAACATCCGCAATATTATTCTGGAGGTACAGACAAAGAATACAAACACAAACACGTAGTAAGAAGAGCATACACGCCGTACAACGGAACTCCGCTTCTTAATGGTGAAATTAACGAGACCAGCCGAGGGCTAAGAGTAGAAAAAGGGTGGCAAATAATTGTACCCAATGGAGTTGTAGTAGAAGAGGCAAGTATTGTTGTATTTATCAACTATAATAATAACGAGAATAGAGAAGTGGCCCAGTGCACAGAGGTGAAACTGAAATAAGCACCGCTAACCGCAAACTGCTCGTAGAGTATGAAACTACTCTTTCGGTTGACCGCTCACTTAGTAAAAATACCTTAGCGGCATATCGTTCAGATATTCATAAACTTATTGCCTTTACAGAGGGTGAAAACTTAAAAAGCATCTCATCCGAAGAGATATCGGTGTTCATACAGGAACTGTACGATGTACACTTAAGTACTCGCAGCATTGCCCGGATTATTTCTGGATTAAAATCATTTTATAAGCACCTGATCATCGATGGAGAACTAGAAACCAACCCTATGCAATTTATTCTAACTCCTAAGTTACCCAAAAACCTTCCAGAGGTGCTTAGTCATAGTGAGGTTTCAGAAATGATAGCTGCCATAGACTTATCTAAAATAGCTGGAGAAAGAGACAAAACAATTATGATGCTTATGTATGGCTGCGGACTGCGGGTTTCTGAGCTTACTGGCCTAAAAATAAACAATCTTTATTTCGAAGACGGTTTCATACGCGTGATGGGAAAGGGCGATAAAGAAAGACTAGTGCCTATCGGTGGTAAGACCATTCGACAAGTGAAATATTACTTAGAATACTACCGCAGGAATGTAGAGACAACAGCATCCAAAAACACTTTAATATTAAACCAGAGAGGCAACAGTATAAGCAGGGTTCATGTTTTTAAGCTCATAAAAAAATTGGCAGAGAAGGCGGGTATTAGCAAGAGTGTGAGTCCTCATACGCTCAGACATTCATTTGCAACAGTGCTAATAGAGGCGGGTGCAGACCTGCGTGCAGTGCAGCAGATGCTCGGGCACGAGAGCATCACTACCACAGAGATTTACACCCATTTAGATAAGGCGTACCTTAAAACGATAATAGAACAATTTCACCCAAGAGCATGATAATATACAACGTTACCCTGAGCATTAATCCAACCATGGAGACTTCGGTTATTCAATGGTTAAAAGAAGAACACATTCCAGAAGTATTGGAAACGGGTTTTTTTCTAGGGCATGACATTTTTAAAGTAATAGAAAACCCCAAGGATAGAAAGCACAATTCGTATGCGGTGCAATACAAATTAGAATCGTGGGCACATTTCAATACATACGCTCTGGAGCATGCCGACAGACTCAAAGAAATAACCCAACAGAAGTTTGGTGAAAACGTCTTAGCGTTTAGAACGTTTCTGGAAAAATGCTAGAATACGTTGCGTTCCAATAGCAGCTAAAACCAAATACAAAACGCCAACCGGCAACATAAACCGGGCTGCTCCTACCGGTCCTGTTATTACAACAAAGTAGGTTGTTATGCACAACATGAAGAATATTTCTTTAACGCGTTTCAGTGAGAAGGATACCAACACTACCCTTAATATGCCTACAAAAAGAAGTGCCAAAAAGGCAAAGAGCACAACCTTGTTTTTGCACATCACCTCCTCTACCCTATCCCAATCTCCACTGTAAAGCAATTCCGTAAGGCTCACCTTGTGGTCATTCATTCCAAAGAAGGTATAGATTTCAAACCTGCCCGGGTCTAAAACCATTTTTATCATTCCAGCAAGATGTACTTTAGCGTAAGCTAAAGGGTTGTCTTGTACCGCAGTTATAGCTTCTTTGCGTACACCTTGTTTGTAATGTACATATTGCGGCAGTGTTCTGGGAATGCTAAAGGCCTCCGAGTGGGCAAAGTTGCTTGCGGCATCTACTCCATCCATATTAGCAACCGTTAGCTTAGCATTGTATTGACCCAGGTTGATGGTAGAGATAGAGCTGTATTCAAACACACCAGAACTAGAATAATTTACCGCACAACCCGTGGTCCACACCGCTAGAGGTACGAGTAACCAGTAGTGCCACTTGGCAGTGACCCTTTTAAGGTAAATGAGTATAACGGGTATAAGTAAAAGACTGGGTAAAAACACGGGTTTAAGGAATAGCCCCAACCCCCACAACAGAGAGATATAAAAAACTTTCTGATATGTTGTGGTATTGGGGCTGTAATATACAAGTACTATGCTGGTAACAGCAGCAGCCACCAAAAGGTCTGCCATCTGAAATGTGGTGTGCACGGTAAAGGCAATGTGTAACAGAAATAAGAGTATGTAACTCAAAAAAGCGGCTTTTTTTCGGATAAACAGACTTAATATGTGCAATCCCAAAAAAAACAATAAGACATATAAAAGCACTGATGACATAAGAACTAGGTGCTCATTTTGCTGTTGAAAAAGCAGAAAAACGGGGTAGCCCAATGTACGCTTACTATACAACCTAAAGTCTACAGGTTGGTTGGGGTTTCCCCCGTACAAAATATTGTTTTTCAGCAAGTTGTCTGCTGCGTATTGATACTCTATGGTGTCATTGAGCGGTGGTGCTGGTTTGTAATAATGGTATGCTATGGTTGCCACAAGAGCAATCATCAATAGGGATAGAGAGAAAATAAAACGCTTTGCCATGGTTACAAATTTTAGGTAAAATATGTGATTTTTATAAACAGTATTTATGAAGAATGCTCAAGATAGATACCTTTGCAACAACTTAAACCTTAAAAACAAGTAAAATGAAAAAACTTTACACTTTATTATCTTTAGTGTTGTTCAGCTTTGCGGCTAATGCACAATGTTCAGACTTATTTTTCAGTGAGTACATTGAGGGATCTAGCAACAACAAAGCATTAGAGATTTACAATGCATCCGGTGCAACTATCGACCTTTCTGATTATGCCGTAATTAGAAACAATAATGGGAACACTACTTCTCCTGACACTTTTATTATGAATGGAATGTTGGCTTCTGAAGGAGTTTACATTATTGCAAACCC